>CAMBLS010000015.1 GCA_945868485.1 uncultured Lachnospiraceae bacterium
ATCATTTTCTCTATTGCATTCGCGTTTTATGAGCCAAAATTATCAAAAGAAGAGATTATCCAACAGGCATCCGCATTGGGCATGGTGATGCCGGAGGAGGAAAAGGACGGCAGTGGAACGGCAAGCGACTGGAAGAATCTGCAAGAAGATGATACGACGAGTGATGGAGATGAGGATTCTGGCAATGATACCAGTCAGGAAAATGCACAGTCGATTGAGCAGGTGGAATTCACCGTCGCAGCCGGAGATACTTCTGCAGTGGTAGCGCAACGTCTTCAGGAGATGGGATTGGTGGATGACGGTTCGTCCTTCGATCATTATCTGGCCGATCAGGATATGGACAATGCCCTTCTGCCCGGAACATACACCAGTCCCAAAGGCAGTTCTTATCTGGAGATTGCACAGGTGTTGACAACGAAGCAGACAGCACCGACAGAGCAATAAAAAGTGATTGCGTTTTCCCATATGCTGTGATATAATTGTCAACGGCTCAAAATTAATCACACATAAGGATTGGCAGAGTGGTGCCTTTGATCAGGTCTTATGCCAAGTTGAATTATGTGGAAGTAAATAACCAGGAGGTAAGAAAATGAGTGTTATTTCAATGAAGCAGTTATTAGAGGCAGGTGTTCATTTCGGACATCAGACAAGAAGATGGAACCCTAAGATGGCTCCTTACATCTTCACAGAGAGAAATGGTATCCACATCATCGACTTACAGAAGTCTGTAGGTAAGGTTGACGAAGCATACAGAGCAGTATTTGAAATTGCTGCACAGGGCGGAACCATTCTTTTCGTAGGTACTAAGAAGCAGGCACAGGATGCTGTTAAGACAGAAGCTGAGCGTTGCGGAATGTACTATGTAAATGAGAGATGGTTAGGTGGTATGCTTACCAACTTTAAGACCATCCAGAGCAGAATTGACAGATTAAAAGCAATCGAGACAATGGCAGAAGACGGAACCTTCGATGTACTTCCCAAGAAGGAAGTTATTGCAATCAAGAAGGAATGGGAAAAGCTTGAAAAGAACCTTGGCGGTATCAAGACAATGACCAGAATTCCTGATGCTATTTTTGTAGTAGATCCTAAGAAAGAGAGAATCTGTGTACAGGAAGCACATGCACTTGGAATTACCTTAATCGGTATTGGCGATACAAACTGCGATCCTGAAGAGTTAGATTACATCATTCCTGGTAATGACGATGCAATCAGAGCCGTTAAATTAATCGTAGCTAAGATGGCTGATGCTGTAATTGAAGCAAACCAGGGTGAAGAAACTTTAACAGCAGAAATGGCAGAGGCGGCAGGCGAAACAGTTGCAGAAGACATTGAAGAAGTTGCAGATGCTGAATAACAGATAATTCAAGGAGGACTGAAAAATGGCTAACATTACAGCAGCTATGGTAAAAGAATTAAGAGAAATGACCGGTGCAGGAATGATGGACTGCAAGAAGGCCCTTGGCGAAACCGATGGCGATATGGAAGCAGCTGTTGAATTTCTTAGAAAGAATGGTCAGGCAAAGGCAGAAAAGAAGGCTGGCAGAATTGCAGCAGAAGGTCTTTGCAATGTAATTGTAAAAGATGATAAGGTAGCAGCAGTCGTTGAAGTTAACTCTGAAACAGACTTCGTTGCTAAGAACGAAGAATTCCAGAGCTTTGTAGCAGCAGTTGCACAGCAGGCAGTAAACTCCGATGCAGCTGACATGGATGCTTTCATGGCTGAAGCATGGAATGCAGACACATCCATGACTGTAAAGGATGCACTGGTTGCTAAGATTGCAAAGATTGGTGAAAACTTAAATATCAGAAGATTTGAAAAGGTTGTAGCTGAAAACGGATGTGTAGTATCCTATACACACGGCGGCGGAAGAATCGGTGTCATTGTTGAAGCTGAAACAGATGTAGTGAATGATGCAGTGAAGGAAGCTTTGACAAACCTTGCAATGCAGGTTGCAGCACTTTCACCTAAGTATGTTTCTACAGATGATGTTTCAGATGAATACAAGGAACACGAAAAAGAAATTCTGATGGCTCAGATTGCGAACGATCCTAAGATGGCAGGTAAGCCTGAAAAGGTTATCGAGGGTGCAGTAGTTGGACGTCTTAACAAGGAATTAAAGGAAGTATGTCTGTTAGAGCAGGTATATGTTAAGGCTGAAGACGGAAAGCAGACTGTAGCAAAATATGTAGAACAGGTTGCAAAGGAAAACAGCGCTAATCTTAAGATTAAGAAGTTTGTTCGTTTCGAAACAGGCGAAGGACTTGAGAAGAAGGTTGATGACTTCGTAGCAGAAGTTGCAGCACAGGCTGGTATGTAAGAAATCTTTTAAATTAAATTGAATTTAATCTAAATTAAAAAAGATGCAGGATTGTGCTCCTGCATCTTTTTTAGAAATGAATGATACCAAGATGTTCAAGCAGGATTTTCAGTCCGATTAGAATCAAAATCAGACCGCCTGCAAATTCAGCTTTCGACTTGTATCTCAGACCGAAAAGATTGCCGATTTTAAGTCCAACACCGGAAAGAATGAAGGTAATGCATCCGATAAAGAGAACTGCGACAATGATATTTACATTCGGCAGTAACGCAAAAGTAACACCAACAGCAAGGGCATCAATGCTGGTGGCAACTGCCATAATGAACATGGTCTTAGCAGAAAAGGAATCATCTACCGAATCCTCATCCGGACTGAAAGCTTCTCGAATCATATTTCCACCGATAAAGGCAAGCAGTACAAAGGCCACCCAATGGTCGAATGAAGTGATATAACTCTCAAAGGCAGATCCCAAAAGATAACCGATTGTGGGCATCAGTGCCTGAAATCCTCCAAACCAGGCACCTACCAGCAGGAGATGTTTCGCAGAGATTTTGCGGGTGGCAAGCCCCTTACATACGGACACGGCAAAGGCATCCATAGAAAGTCCTACAGCAATGAAAAACAATTCAACTAAACTCATCTTTTTGTTCCTTTCATAAATGATTTTTCCCATAAATAAAAAACAGATACAATGATAACTGTACCTGCACAAAAAATGACCCAAGTACAGCATCTAACCATACATGAGTCTCGTTATTTAAGATAAGCCAGATTATGATAATCAGTATGTTGACTTATCACGCAAAGCGCTAACTACTCCCTCAGTAGAGTTTAACTATAATATAAATGAGAAAAATTGTCAATAAAAATTTCTCTTTCCCAGTAAGGCATATTGTGATACAATATATTCAAATCGGTTTCGAGGAGCGAAAGCCCATGGAGGGTACAAATGACCGGCGAAAAAGGATCCGTCGACTGAAAAAAATCATATTGGCAAGCATCGCTGCGTTAATTATAATTCCAGTAATAACAAGTGTAATTTTGGGCATTCGCGTGTTTCAGTTATCAGGCAGGGTGAAGGAGCTTGAAGCTTTACTTGAAATGAAGGAAGAAGTAACAGATGAAGTGACAGGGATATTTACGACGGCATCTGTGGAGGAATCTTCCAGAGATACTTTGGAAACTTTGCAAATAAAGGAAGAAGAAAACACACAGACCTACCAGAAGAAGGTCTATCTCACCTTTGATGATGGTCCCAGCCGTAACACAGATAGGATATTGGATATTCTGAAGGAATATGATGTGAAGGCAACATTCTTTGTAGTAGGAAAGATGGATGAAGCATCTGTCAGAGCTTATCAGAGAATAGTGGCAGAGGGACACACGCTGGCTATGCATTCCTATAGCCATAAGTATAATGAAATATATGAATCGAAAGAAAGCTTTATTGCGGATATTAGCACGTTACAGGAGTATTTGTATCAGGTTACGGGTGTGTGGCCCAGATTTTATCGTTTCCCGGGAGGTAGCTCTAACACGGTAAGCAGAGTAGACATGCAGGAATTGATTGCATATGTGAATGAGATTGGGCTTACCTATTTTGACTGGAACATTGCATCGGGAGATGCTGTCAGTGGACAGCTCAGTGCAGAAAATATAGTCGCTAATTGTGTGAGCAAGATTGACAGTATGGATGAAGGTATTATATTGATGCACGATGCAACAGAAAAGAATACAACGGTAGAAGCACTTCCTAAGATTATTACACAAATCAGGGACAGAGGCGATGCCGTATTTTTGCCAATTACAGATGAAACCGTACCGGTTCAGCATATAAGGGCAAAGCAATAAACGAAAGAACATAAAGATACGAATGGAGGATTTTAAAATGGGTTTTTTCTCAGATTTAAAAGATGATTTATCACAGGCGGTCAATGAGCTTATGCCTGAAGAAGGCGCAGAAGAAGGAAAGGAAACAGAAGAAAAAGCAGTTTCTTCGGATGTCACGGTAAATAATTTTGAGGCAGATTTAAGCCAGATGCTTGACCAGGTTGAGGAGTCCCAGATTCCAGAGGAAGAACCGATTTATGTAGCGCCTGCAGCAGAAGAAAAACTGGTAGATATGTCTGTCCAGCCTTCCAGAAGACCTTCTGATGAGGTATCTGTGCTTACGGAATCCATGATTATCAATGGTAATATTGCCACAGAAGGAGCCTTGGATGTAAGAGGAAGCATTGTCGGAAATGTGGAAGCACTTGGCAAGCTGAACATAACAGGTGCTATTCAGGGAAATTCTCAGGCAGCTGAGATTTATGCAGAGGGTGCAAAGATTACGGGCGAATTGAGGAGCAATGGAAGTATCAAGGTGGGACAGAGTACAGTTATCATTGGTAATATTTATGCAACCAGCGCTGTCATTGCTGGAGCAATCAAAGGTGACATTGATGTAAAGGGACCTGTAATTCTGGATGCTTCAGCAATTGTTATGGGAGATATTAAATCGAAGTCCGTACAGATTAACAATGGTGCTGTAATTGAAGGTATGTGTTCACAGTGTTATGCAGAGGTTAACCCTACCTCCTTCTTTGAAGAACTGAAAAAAATGAAATAGAGTGGAGAAAGATATGCATAGAATTTTACTGAAATTAAGTGGAGAAGCTCTCGCCGGAGATAAAAAGACAGGGTTTGATGAAGAAACGGTAAGAGCAGTGGCTTTACAGGTTAAGCAGCTTGTGGATGATGGAATACAGTTAGGTGTGGTTACTGGCGGCGGAAATTTTTGGCGTGGACGAACCAGTGAAAATATTGACAGAACTAAAGCTGATCAGATAGGCATGCTGGCAACGGTTATGAACTGTATTTATGTCTCCGAGATTTTCAGGAGTGTTGGGATGAAAACAGAAATTCTCACTCCCTTTGAATGCGGCTCATTCACGAAGCTTTTTTCCAAAGACAGAGCAAACAAGTATCTGAATGAGGGAAAAGTGGTATTTTTTGCAGGTGGAACAGGGCATCCTTATTTTTCAACGGACACTGGTGTTGTTCTTCGTGCAATTGAAGTGGAGGCAGAGACTATTTTGCTTGCAAAATCCATTGATGGCGTTTATGACAGTGATCCGGCAGTAAATCCTGAAGCAAAGAAATATGATGAAATCAGCATTGATGAGGTCATTGCCCGAAATCTTCAGGTGGTGGATATGACAGCATCAATACTTGCAAGAGATAATCGCATGCCCATGTGGGTTTTTGATTTAAACGAGAAGGATAGCATTGTTAATACGGTAAAAGGAAAGTTCAGCGGAACAAAGGTGACAGTATAAACGGAGGGATAATAAAATGGATGAAAGATTAAAGCTTTACGATGATAAGATGAAAAAGACCTATGAGCATCTGGAAAATGATTATCTGGGAATTAGAGCGGGACGTGCAAATCCTCATGTGCTCGATAAGTTGAGAGTAGATTATTATGGAACGCCTACCCCTATCCAACAGGTAGGTAATGTTACGGTTCCTGAAGCGAGAATGATTCAGATAGCACCTTGGGAAAAGTCATTGATTAAGAACATTGAAAAAGCAATTATGGCATCGGATATTGGTATCAATCCGTCTAATGATGGATCTGTAATCAGGCTGGTATTCCCTGAGCTTACTGAGGAACGAAGAAAAGATTTAGTAAAGGATGTCAAGAAAAAGGCTGAGGAATGCAAGGTTGCTGTCCGTAATATCAGAAGAGATGGAAACGATGCATTTAAGAAGCTTGCTAAGGAAGAGGTTTCTGAGGATGAAATCAAGGAGCTTACTGAAGATTTACAGAAGCTGACAGACAAATATATAAAAGATGTTGAAAAATTAATGGAAGAGAAGTCCAAGGAAATCATGACTGTATAAAGAAAATGGGAGGGGCAGGCGATTACATTCCTAATCGTAGTGCCCCTTTTTTCGCTCTATGGAAATTTACGATTGATTGAATTAAGAAAGGTATCAGAGCAATGACAGAGCAAAAAGAACTGGTGATGCCGCAGCATGTGGCAATTATTCTGGATGGTAACGGAAGATGGGCAAAAAGCAAAGGAATGCCCAGAAATTACGGACATGTGCAGGGCGCAAAGACTGTTGAAGTTATTTGCGAAGAGGCTTATAAAATGGGAATCCAGTATCTGACTGTATATGCATTCAGTACAGAAAATTGGAATCGTCCCAAAGATGAAGTGGATGCACTGATGAAGCTTCTTCGTAATTATCTGAAAACCTGTCTTACCACAGCAAAAAAGAACCGCATGTGTGTCCGCATATTAGGGGATAAGACCGGACTGGATGAGGATATCAGAAAAAGAATCGATGAACTGGAAGAGGCAACCAAGGACAATGACGGACTTCATTTCCAGATAGCGTTGAACTATGGTGGTAGAGATGAAATTGTTCGTGCAGTGAAGAAGATTCTTCAAAAGTCCGAAAAGGGAGAAGTGTCTGCAGAGGAAATCACAGAACAGTATCTGACAGATATGCTTGATACCAGAGGGCTGCCGGAACCGGATTTGCTTATCCGTACCTGCAACGAGCAGAGAATATCCAATTTTCTGCTCTGGCAATTGGCTTATACAGAGTTTTATTTTACACCCGTAGCATGGCCTGATTTTTCAAAGGAAGAATTGGTCAAAGCTGTGGAAGCATATAATCATAGAGACAGAAGATATGGCCTGATAAAGGAGGAATAAGTCATGTTCATGACACGATTAATGAGCAGTATTGTTCTTGTGGTGCTGGCATTAGTTACTATTTTGACGGGAGGCTATCTACTGGCAGCGGTGCTGCTGTTTTTAGCATTGACAGCATATCGGGAACTGATGAAGGCATGTAAGCTGACAGAAGAAAAAAGAATAAGTCCGTTAGAGGCTGTTGGGTATATTGGGATTGTTTCCTACTATTTGGTAATGGTATTTGCAGAAAACAGGATTATTCTTTTTCTCACACTGATTACTGTTCTTGTGGCATTTATGTTTGTCTATGTATTTCTGTTTCCGAAATACAGGGCAGAACAGATTATGTGCTCCTTTTTCTGCGTTGCCTATGCGCCGGTTATGCTCTCTTTTATCTATCTGGTAAGAAGCCTTCCTTATGGAATTTATTCGGTATGGATGATTTTTATCAGCTCATGGATTTGTGATACCTGCGCTTATTCAGTGGGAATGTTGATTGGCAGACATAAGCTGGCACCTGTTTTAAGTCCTAAGAAGTCCATTGAGGGGGCAATTGGAGGAATTGCAGGTTCTGCGCTGGTAGGTGCAATTTATGCATATTTTATTGTAGAACCGGCAATCAGCGAACAGCAGATTACATGGATTTTTGTGTTGATCAGCGCTGTGGGTGCAGTAATATCCCAGGTGGGAGACTTGGCAGCCTCTGCAATTAAGAGAAATCACGAGATTAAGGACTATGGAAAACTGATTCCAGGACATGGTGGAGTAATGGACCGGTTCGATAGCGTAATTTTTACTGCTCCCATGATTTATTTTCTGGCATTATTATTGATTCATGGATAAGATGTAAGCTGCTTGAGACTGCTCTTGCCGGAAAGCGTTTTAGTGAGAAAGGTATGGAAATAGAATGAAAAAAATCGGAATTTTAGGGTCCACCGGTTCTATTGGAACACAGACCTTAGAGATTGTGAGGAACAATAAAGATTTACAGGTGGTTGCTTTGGCGGCTGGAAACAGTGTCTCCAAAATGGAAGAGCAGATCAGGGAGTTTGCTCCCCGCATTGCAGTGATGTGGAGCAAGGAGGCAGCAGATATTCTGCGTACAAAGGTTGCCGACACAGATACCAAAGTGCTTTGTGGCATGGAAGGTCTTTTGGAAATTGCAGTTATGGAAGAAATGGATGTTTTAGTAACCGCCATAGTGGGCATGATAGGTATTAGACCTACCATAGCAGCAATTGAGGCAGGAAAGACCATAGCCCTTGCCAATAAGGAAACGCTGGTGACAGCAGGACATATTATAATGCCTCTTGCGGCAAAGAAAAAGGTGTCTATCCTGCCTGTGGATAGTGAGCATAGTGCAATTTTTCAGTCTATGCATGGTGAAAACAGGGAACGAATCAACAAAATTCTGCTCACCGCTTCAGGTGGTCCTTTCAGGGGAAAAAAGCGAGAAGAGCTTACAGAAATTACGGTTGAGGATGCATTAAAACATCCTAACTGGTCAATGGGCAGAAAGATTACAATAGATTCAGCTACTTTGGTAAATAAAGGGCTGGAAGTAATTGAAGCGAAGTGGCTGTTTGACGTAGAGCCTGAAAAAATTCAGGTGGTGATACATCCTCAGAGTATCATTCATTCCATGGTAGAGTATGTAGACGGTGGTATTATGGCGCAGCTGGGCACGCCGGATATGAAGCTTCCCATTCAGTATGCATTGTTTTATCCTGACAGACGCCCTATGGAAGGAAAAAGGGTGGATTTCTATGAACTTGGGGCTGTTACCTTTGAAAAACCGGATACAGACACCTTTAAAGGTCTTGCAATGGCTTATGATGCCATTAGGATAGGTGGCAGTATGCCTACTGTGTACAATGCGGCAAATGAAAAGGCAGTTGCCTTATTCCTTGACAAAAAGATTAAATTTCTGGAAATATACGACTTTATTCAGGGTGCGATGGAGCATCATAAAGTAATACAGAAGCCTTCCGTAGATGAAATTCTGGAAGCGGAAGCAGAAGCTTATGAATATATTGATGCCCACAGGAGGTCATAAGGTGGCAGTATCTATTATTTTGTTTTTTATCATATTTTTTGTTGTGGTAATTTCCCATGAGTTGGGACACTTTATTATTGCAAAGAAAAACGGAATTCATGTGGTAGAATTCTTTATCGGCATGGGTCCGACTTTATTTTCCTTTATGAAGGGGGATACTAAATATTCTTTAAAGCTCTTTCCTATTGGCGGTGCATGTATGTTTGAAGGGGAAGATGGATTGGAAACAGAGAAGGGAGAGATATCTGAAAGAGCATTTCCTAATGCGCCCGTGTGGGTGCGGTTTGCCACAGTGTTTGCGGGTCCATTGTTTAATTTCCTCACGGCCTATGTAATGGCATTGATTCTGGTGTCTATCTGCGGAATCACAACACCTGAGATTCAAAAGGTGTATGAAGGAAGCGAGGCAGAGCGGGTAGGACTTCAGGCGGGAGATGTGATCACGGAGATTAATGGGAAGCGTATTCATCTGGGCGGAGATGTGACACTGATTTCCCAGCTTAACACAAAGGGAGAGAGTTTGACCGTCACTTATGAGCGTAATGGGGTTGAGAACACTGTAGTGATTAAACCTACTTATGATGAAGAAGCTCAGCGTTACTTTATGGGAATTGCAGCTGGAGGATATTTGAAATGTAATCTGCCACAAACCTTCCAGTATGGTTTTTATACAATGAAATTCTATGCAGAAACGACCTTTAAGAGTCTTGGAATGCTTGTCACAGGACAATTGTCAAAAGATGATGTGTCCGGCCCGGTAGGACTTGTAAAGGTGGTAGATGATGTCTATGATTCCGCAAAGCAATATGGAGCCCTGGAGGTTGCGCTCAATATGATTAATATTGCTCTACTGCTTTCTGTGAATCTTGGAATTATGAATTTGCTTCCTCTGCCGGCATTGGATGGTGGTCGTTTGGTATTTTTGCTGATAGAGGCAATCCGTGGAAAACCCATTCCACCAGAAAAGGAAGGAATGGTTCATTTAGCAGGTATGGCAGCACTGATGGTGCTGATGGTTCTTGTATTGTTTAACGATATAACAAAATTTTTTTAAGTATATATAGAATAACGCATGGAATCCATGTGCAGAGTTACTGAAATTATACATTTGGCAACTTTGTACAATGGATTCTTTTTTTATGAAATTATATAATCGTAGAACAAACGGTAATGACAGGAGGAACTTTAAGTAATTGAGAATACTTTCAGGAGTATACTGGGATCAGGGAAAGCGTGCGGTCAATCAGGATTCTGTTGCACTGCAGCAGGTTATGACCAATCGTGGAAAAGTACTGATTATGGCAGTCAGCGATGGGATAGGAGGTTTGCAGGAAGGTGAGACTGCAAGCGGCTATATTACGGAGCAGCTGATTGAAGTTTTTTATAAGGAAATAGTCTCTTTGGTGGTCAGGGGGAAAGGAAAAAAGGCGTTAAAGAAAAGTATGCTCCGCTGTTTTTATCATATCAATGTGAAACTGAATGATTATGGAAGTAGTAATCATATTCAGTTGGGAGCAACAGTATCTCTGGCGCTGATATGGGGAAGAAGCTATATGATTTTTCATTTGGGAGACAGCAGAATCTATCTGTTCCGTAGCCACTTAAGAAAGGAGAGTATCAGACTACTCACTCGGGATCACTCCGATGGGGGAAGTGGGCTTACCAAATGCATGGGAAGTTTTCCTTTTCAATATCCGGATATTCAATTTGGACGGCTTCATGGTAAAAGTGGTTTTCTCGTCTGTACAGATGGTTTCTACAGAACCATGAACAGGGAAACATTACAGACACTTTCCATACAGGATATTGAGAGTGAAGAACAGATTTACAAGCGGCTGAAGGGAATGGCTGCGGTTGCTCTCAAGAAGGGAGAGAAGGATAATCTGTCAGCAGTTTATTCGATGCTCTGTTAAGACAAAATAGCGGTAATGTATACGGAATGGATATAAGCAGGCAGCAGGAGGTGTTATGGGAAAAATTTTGTTCTGCAAATATGAGGTAATGCGCTTGATTGGAAGCGGAGGAGCCGGAAAGGTGTATCTAGCCAGAGATCTGCACTTAAATCGATTGGTTGCAGTAAAGGAATGTGGGGAGGATACTCTCTCATCGGAGATGGAGCTTCTAAAAGATTTAGAACATCCGGGACTTCCACAAGTGTTTGATTATTTTAAAGAGCAGGGAACATTTTATCTGGTTATGGAATATATTGAGGGAATGACTTTAAGACAATATCTGAACCGGCATAAACGGGTGGCAGAACGTCAGGCGGTTAAGTGGGCAATGGATTTGTGCCAAATCCTTGAATATCTTCACAGCCGGCATCCTGCAATCATCTACAGGGATCTAAAGCCGGAAAATATCATGATCAGGCAGGATGGAGAGATAAAAATAATTGATCTTGGAGCCGCAATTCGTTATGCATGTGGTAGGGGTAGCGAGACTGTATGTGCGGGAACACCGGGCTATTGTCCTTTAAGACAATGGAAAGACACCAGGGGAGAGATTTGCTGGGATATTTACAGCATTGGCATCGTGCTTCATGAAATGCTCACAGGAGCAAGTCCTCTAAAACCTCCTTATGAAAGGCGTCCTTTGGCGGAATATGACAGGAGTCTTTCTGGAAATCTGGATAAAATCATAGAGCATTGTACCACCCCTGATTCCTCGAAGAGATATGGTTTTATACATCAGCTGGAAGAGGATTTGCGGTGCTACCAAAGAAAGCGCATGCTGCCGATTCTCTGGTTGACAATTAGAAGGCTGCTTATGATATTGCCAGGTCTAATCACATGTACTTATTCTGTTCTGCCACTGATTCGGGGAATTCCTGAGAATCAGTTTCCATTTCCTTATCTGGAAAAACCTCTCTTCTTTCTTAGCATTACTGTATTGCTGTATCTAATTTTATGCAAAAAAACAAAAAAGGGGATATTGCGGCAGGAAAAAAATATTTGGCTTTCCCAAAAGCAGTTTAATGGGTTGTTCCTATGGAATATTTTGGTAGTTGAGGCAGCTTTGTTGCTGGGAATCCTCACCTTTTCGGCGCCTGTTGTTTCCGCAGAAGGCAAGCAGGAGCAACTGTGGGTGGAAATGAGGGATGATTCAGGTCGAAAGCTGCTATTAAAGAACGATGCAGTTTACATAACAAACACTGCTGTGCGGTTTGAGCTTCCGGCAGACCGGCTTCCTGAAGAGGAGATTTTTATACAGCTTGTAGCAATCGGAGAGGAAGGCAATACTTATTGCAGCCGTGTGTTTAAGGTGAGGTCAGAGCAATAACTCGGCATCCCGATTAATGGGATATGCCGATTAGAGGACGCATAGATTTGAATTGATATTCCGGCAGGGGTATCTTATAATGTATCATATGGGTAAAGAAAGTTTTTTCAGCGTTAACGCTTTGAAACGGAGGTAATTATGACCAGAAAGCATACAAGAGTAATTCATATTGGTGACAGGGTAATCGGTGGAGGCAATCCCATACTGATACAGTCCATGACCAATACAAGGACGGAGGATGTAAGGGCGACGGTAGAACAGATCCATAAGCTGGAGAAGGCTGGATGTGAGATTATCCGTTGTACGGTTCCTACAATGGAAGCGGCACAGGCAATTAGCGAGATTAAAAAGCAGATTTCCATTCCACTGGTAGCAGACATTCATTTTGATTATAAAATGGCAATTGCGGCCATGGAAAACGGTGCAGATAAGATCAGGATTAACCCCGGAAATATCGGAGGACAGGATAAAGTAGCTGCTGTTGTGGCTGTAGCTAAGGAAAGGAATATTCCAATCCGTGTGGGTGTGAACAGCGGTTCTTTGGAAAAGGAATTGGTGGAAAAGTATCATGGCGTTACCGCAGAGGGCATTGTGGAAAGCGCACTAGATAAAGTCCGCATGATTGAAGAACTTGGCTACGAAAATATGGTTATCAGCATTAAATCTTCAGATGTCATGATGTGTGTCAGTGCCCATGAACTGCTGGCAGATAAGACGGATTACCCTCTGCATGCGGGAATCACGGAATCCGGTACAATTATCAGTGGAAATATTAAATCTTCCATTGGACTTGGATTGATTTTGAATCAGGGAATCGGTGATACCATTCGTGTGTCCCTGACTGGTGATCCGGTGGAGGAAATTAAGTCTGCCAAGCTGATTCTTAGAACTCTAGGTCTTAGAAAGGGCGGAGTAGAAGTGGTATCCTGTCCTACCTGTGGCAGAACCAGGATAGATCTGATCGGACTTGCCAATCAGGTGGAAACCATGGTGGCAGAATTCCCGTTGGATATTAAGGTTGCGGTTATGGGATGTGCAGTAAATGGTCCGGGAGAAGCGAAAGAAGCAGATATTGGAATTGCAGGAGGAATTGGTGAAGGACTCCTGATTAAGAAGGGTGAGATTGTTAAAAAAGTACCGGAGGATCAGTTACTTGCTGTACTTCATGATGAATTAGAACACTGGAACAGCTGAGGGTAAGAATAAGGGTATAATGATATGGCAAAGCAGTTTTTTGATGTATTTCCCACATTAAAACTGGATAAGAAAATACAGGATCTGTTTGAGCAGGTCATGGTTGAGAAGGTTTCGGCTACCAAACGCAGGGACTTTATTCGCGTTACCATTTCCTGTGATTATCTGATACCCAAGGAGACGATTTTTAAGGTTGAGGCTGAAATCAAAAAGCAGTTTTTTGCCACTCATAACGTGGTAGTAAAGCTTTATGAGCGTTTTCATCTCTCTGAGCAGTACACACCGGAAAAACTGATGAATGCCTACGGAGACAGCATTTTGTTGGAACTTAGAAATTACAGTCCCATAGAATACAATCTGTTTAAGGGGGCAGATGTTACCTTCCCTAAGGAAAACGAACTCCGTCTTACGCTGGAGGATACGGTGCTGGCAAAAAGCAAGGCGTCGGAGCTTTCCAGAATCATGGAAAAGATTTTTCAGGAGCGATGCGGATTCCCTGTTAGCTGTCTGATTGAATATAAGGAGAAGAAAAGTGGAAAGTATAAAGAGGAGGATGATCTGAAAATTGCCCGCCAGGTGGCAGAAATTACAGCAAGGGCATTAGGCTCATCAGACATGCCGGATCATGCACCGGATGCAAGGGTAGAAAGCATCGCAGAAAATGGGGGAAGTCCGTCAGAAGCAGCCAAGAAAGCGTCAGAATCTGATAAGCCGGCAGCAGCAATTACCTCCAATCCGGTTCCCAAAGCACAGGGAAGTACCGGAGCAGGTTCTGTAGCCGGAAGGAAAGGATTTAAGAAGGATGACGCTGGCAAGGGGAGCAAAGGTGACTTTAAGCGTGCTGTCAAGCGCTCCGATAATCCGGATGTCATTTATGGCAGAGATTTCGACGAAGAGGCCATGGCCATTGAGGATATCATCGGAGAAATGGGAGAAGTGGTAATCAGGGGCAAGATTATTGGCTTTGATTCCAGAGAGATTAAGAATGAAAGAACCATCTTGATGTTTGACGTAACAGACTTTACGGATACCATGACCATAAAGCTGTTTGCACACAATGAACAGGTGGATGAGATTAAGCAGGGAATCAAGCCCGGTGCTTTTGTCAAACTGAAGGGAATCGCTACAATTGACAAATTTGACAATGAGCTTACCATCGGTTCCGTAGCCGGTGTTAAAAAGATATCGGATTTTACTATCTCAAGGAACGATAACAGCGCCCGCAAGAGAGTAGAACTTCACTGCCATACCAAGATGAGTGATATGGATGGGGTTTCAGAAGCAAAGGATATCGTAAAGCGTGCCTATAAGTGGGGACATCCGGCAATTGCCATTACAGATCATGGTGTAGTCCAGTCCTTCCCGGATGCAAATCATGTTTGGGAGGATTTATGGAGGGAAGAGAAGAACAAGCGAAAGGAAGCAGGAGATTCTAATCCCGACAAACAGGATTTCTTTAAGATTATTTACGGGATGGAAGCTTATCTGGTGGATGATTTGCAGGAGATTGTAACCGGAGAAAGTGGACAGACCTTTGACAATGATTTTGTTGTCTTTGACATAGAAACCACGGGCTTTTCTCCGGTAAATAACCGGATTATTGAGATTGGAGCAGTAAAGGTATCAAAGGGAGAGATAGTGGATCGTTTTTCCACCTTTGTAAATCCGGATGTTCCCATTCCATTTGAGATAGAGAAGCTGACCGGCATCAATGACAGCATGGTTATCGATGCACCATCCATTGAGAAGGTGCTTCCTGAATTTCTTGCATTTTGTGGAGATGCAGTTTTAGTAGCACACAATGCAAGCTTTGATATGAGCTTTATTAAGGAAAATGCAGCAAGACAGAAGCTTAACAGGAAATTTACTTATGTGGATACGGTGGGGATTGCAAGAGTGCTGCTTCCCCATCAGGCGAAGCATACACTGGATGCAGTGGCTAAGACCCTGGGGGTATCCCTTGAAAATCATCATAGGGCGGTAGATGATGCCGAGGCAACTGCGGAAATCTTTGTAAAATTTATTCCCATGCTGAAGGAGAATGGTGCGGATACCCTTGCAAAGGTGAATGCAATGGGAGATTCCAGCCCGGAGATTGTAAAGCGGCTTCCTTCCTACCATGCCATTATTCTTGCAGAAAATAACATAGGAAGAGAAAATCTCTATACCCTTGTATCCGAATCACATTTGACCTATTACAGCAAGCGACCCAGAGTGCCAAAAAGTCTTCTGATGAAGCACAGGGAAGGATTGATTTTGGGAAGTGCATGCGAGGCAGGGGAGCTTTATCGTGCCATTCTTGAGGGCAAACCGGATTCTGAGATTGCAAGATTGGTGAATTTCTATGATTATCTGGAAATCCAGCCTCTTGGAAATAATAAGTTTATGATTGAGTCCGAGCGAGTTCCGTCCATCAACAGTATGGAGGATGTGATGGATGTAAACCGTAAGATTGTAGCGCTGGGAGAGGAATTTAATAAGCCTGTAGTTGCAACCTGTGACGTGCACTTTTTAGACCCGGAGGATGAGGTCTACCGAAGAATTATTATGGCAGGAAAGGGATTTACGGATGCCGATGATCAGGCGCCTCTTTACCTTCGTACCACTGAGGAAATGCTGGAAGAGTTTGCATATCTTGGCAGTGACAAGGCGGAGGAGGTTGTCATTACCAACACCAATAAGATTGCAGACAGAATCGATGTGATGGCACCGGTACGCCCTGATAAGTGTCCCCCTGTCATTCCTGACAGTGATAAGACATTAACGGATATCTGCTACAACCGTGCCCATGAACTCTATGGAAAGGATTTGCCCCAGATTGTAAAAGACCGTCTGGAAAAGGAACTGCATTCCATCATCAGCAATGGATTTGCGGTTATGTACATTATTGCCCAGAAGCTGGTGTGGAAATCAGTGGAGGATGGCTATCTGGTAGGCTCCCGTGGATCGGTAGGGTCTTCTTTGGTTGCCTTCATGGCGGGAATTACAGAGGTAAATTCTTTAAGTGCACATTATCGATGTCCCAACTGCTTTTATTATGACTTTGATTCGCCGGAGGTCAAAGCCTATGCAGGAAATGCAGGCTGTGATATGCCGGATAAAATATGTCCCGTCTGTGGGAAGCCTCTGGTAAAGGATGGATTTGATATTCCCTTTGAAACCTTTCTTGGATTTAAAGGAGATAAGGAGCCGGATATTGACCTGAATTTCTCAGGAGAATATCAGAGTAAGGCACATAAGTATACGGAGGTTATCTTTGGTGCAGGGCAGACCTATCGTGCCGGAACCGTTGGTACATTGGCGGACAAGACAGCCTTCGGTTATGTAAAGAATTACTATGAAGAACGGGGTAAGCGTAAGCGTACCTGCGAGATTAACCGAATCGTGGTGGGATGTACGGGAGTCAAGAGAAGTACCGGACAGCACCCTGGAGGTATTATTGTGTTGCCTGTTGGAGAGGATATCAATTCCTTTACCCCGGTTCAGCATCCCGCAAATGATATGACTACAGATATTGTAACTACCCATTTTGATTATCACTCCATTGATCATAACCTGCTTAAGCTTGATATTCTGGGACACGATGATCCTACCATGATTCGTATGCTTCAGGATCTTACCGGAATTGATCCTACTAAGATCCCTTTGGATGACCCACAGGTTATGTCCCTGTTTCAGAATACCTCTGCCCTCGGAATTACGCCGGATCAGATTGACGGCTGCCCGGTAGGGTCTCTTGGAATACCGGAATTCGGAACAGAATTTGTTATTCAGATGCTTCTTGACACCAAGCCTCAATGCTTCTCTGACCTGATCAGAATTTCCGGTCTGGGTCACGGTACGGATGTATGGCTTGGAAATGCCCAGACCCTGATTTTGGAGGGGAAGGCTACCATTTCCACTGCAATCTGCTGCCGTGATGATATTATGATTTATCTCATCAACAAAGGGGTGGATAGTGCACTGTCCTTTACCATTATGGAGAGCGTCCGTAAGGGAAAGGGCTTAAAACCGGATATGGAAAAAGCCATGGTGGATGCAGGAGTGCCGGACTGGTATATCTGGTCCTGCAAGAAGATTAAGTACATGTTCCCGAAAGCACATGCAGCTGCTTATGTTATGATGGCGTGGAGAATTGCTTATTGCAAGATTAATTATCCGTTGGCTTATTATGCATCCTATTTTTCCATTCGTGCATCTGCTTTCTCCTATGAATTGATGTGTCAGGGACAGCAGCACCTTGAAAACGTGATGGCAGATTATAAGCGCAGAAGTGACACACTCTCCAAGAAGGAGCAGGATTCATATAAGGATATGAAAATTGTGCAGGAAATGTACGCCAGAGGATTTGATTTTGTACCCATTGACATTTTTTCTGCACACTCAAGGAATTTTCAGATTGTGGATGGCAAGCTGATGCCTTCTCTAAACAGTATTGACGGTTTGGGGGAAAAGGCAGCCGATGCTATTGTGGAAGCAGCGAAAGATGGTCCTTTCCTTTCAAAGGATGATTTCCGCCAGAGAACCAAGGTTTCCAAGACGATCATTGATCTGATGGACAGTCTGCATCTTCTGGGAGAACTGCCGGAGTCGAATCAGATCAGCTTGTTTGATTTTGTGTCATAAGAGAGTTGTTTAAAAGTAATTTGGTATATTGGGAACGATAAAAACTATGAAAAGAACGATAAAAATATGTTTACTCATAGCAGGAATATTTGCAAGTTTATTTTTGATCCTGGCAGGAAGCTTTTGGTATGTGACAACCTGTAAGTATACAGATATTGATACACAGATATCACCGGATGAACGTTGCCAAATCCTACTGCAGATGAAAGGCGAGCCGGAGTGGCCGTTTGGCAGTACATATGGGAGAATTATTGTCACATATGACGATAAGATTATAAAAAAGACTGAATTTGAAATCTGCGATGACGGAGCAATGCTTCGAAAGGAAAACTGGAACGTTGTCTGGGGAGTGGCAGGGGTTCAAATTACTTTAATGGGAAGTGAGCAGGACGATCAAGTTTTACAGATTATGTATGATGGTGCGGAAGAATTTCCCGGTTATAGTGAGGAACGGTTAACAGCAGAGATGGAGAAACGCTATGGCAGCGTTAAAGCTTGTGGCAAGGAGGGGGAACTCTATTGCTATGATACGGGAGAGTTTTCTTTTTTAGTAAAGAATGATCTGGTGATGAGAGATAATTATAAAATGGAGTATTATCGCTATTTGACAGATGCTTATTTTGCAGGGAGGAACCGGGCACATGAGTATGAGGAAAGCGGAACGGGAATAGAAAAGTCTTATATACCTGTTATTGCATTACATTCATCTGCCAGTGAGGAAAAGGAGTGGTTCTGCTTCGACGTTACAAATTGGCTGCTTTATGTTATGAAGGAACTTCCTTATGTGGAAAATGAAGATCTTTATAAGATGATAAAAATTAATTATGGCGCTGAGACATTTGATTATCAGTTTCCACATATGCAGGACTTTACAGAAGAAAATATTTCTTATGTATATAATGATTTATATGATTTTGTAGAAAATATTTTGACAAAGAATTATGAAGAAAAAGTTATAAAAGAAGGAAATATCATAGAAGAAACGGAGAAAACAGAATTAACGGAAGAAACCATACAATTTTATTTATCTTTGAAGCCGGATTGCAGTTATGAAACTGCTAATGGAGAAGAATATCGAATGGTTCCGGTTGACCGGGCATGTGGAAGCAGCTACTATGTATTAGTTGCGACTGCGGATGGAGGAAAGAGTGCTGTTATGGTCAATCCTGATCCTTTTTTGGGCAGCGGTGGAGCTGCTAAATGGGTTAGTTTCCTTCAGGATGGACAAACAGGATTTTCCTGTCTGGCCTATAGCGGCGGTGCGTATGGAAAGCTTTACCGAACAGAAGATGGAGGTAGAAGTTTTGAAACAGTAGAATATCCATCTGCCAAAGTAAAGCTTTCGGATGGAACATATTACAATCCTTTTGTGATGCCGGAAAGAGTATATGAAAAGAATGGAAAACTTTATATGGAAGCAGGGCAAGGCGCAGATGGAGATTATTATGGAGAGATAGGCTTCTGTAATGGCTTGTATGAATCCGAGGACAATGGAAGGACATGGACATATGTGAAGGAAATAGCGGTACAGTAAGTTTTAAGATGGGACATACTGAAATAAAAAAAGCATTGAAAACCTTACATTTTCAATACTTTCAAGGGTTGGGCTGTATAAACAGTGAGCAGCTCGTAGGGGAATCGAACCCCTGTTTCCGCCGTGAGAGGGCGGCGTCTTAACCGCTTGACCAACGAGCCATTTATCATGCTGTGTGCACCACACTTGATTATTCTATTATATGTTGGAGAATAATGCAAGCAAAATTTTGCAAAAAAGCAAATTTTTTAAATGAGATCATATAGTGCATGTGCTAATCCATCATGATTGTTATCATAAGCGGTAATTGTGGTGGCCGCCATTTTCACATCGTCACTGCCATTTGCCATGGCAATTCCCATGCCGGCAGCTTCAATCATGGAAATATCATTCTGTGCATCTCCGGCAGCTACAGAAAAGTAAGGGTTGATGTCCAAAAGCTCACAGAGCTTCTTCACTGCAGTGCCTTTACCGGAAGCAGAAGGAAATAATTCCAGATAGTATGGATTAGAATAAATCATGGTAATTCCTTCTTTTTCTGCCCAAGGTAGAAGCGCAAGGCGAAAAGCTTCCATTTTCTGATGATCTTTCAGTTCTATGGCAAGGCATTTGCAGGGACCTTCTTTCAGTGCATCACGAAGATTATCTACAAACAGAGTAGGGGTTTTGATGACTCTCTGATAGTAACGCAACTCCTCTGTATCATGAAAAGCAATAATGCTGGTGTCTGAATAGGTGTGGAGATGAATGCCGAACTGATCAGCAGTTTCTTTGATGTAAAGTGCCTGTTCAATAGTCAGTGCAACCCGGTAAATGGTTTCCTTCAGGTCACAGTCGTAAATCTGTCCACCGTTATAGCCGATCAGATACATTCCTGGAAAATCAAGCTTCAGGTAATTTTTTACGTCACCCACACTGTTGGTATCTCTTCCTGAGCAGAGTACCAGCTTATGCCCAGCCTGAGACCATTTATCTAAAATCTCTCGTGTGTAATCGCTGATCTGCTTCTGGTCATCCAGCAGAGTGCCATCCAGATCAGTAAATAGAATCTTAGTCGGTCTAAGGTGCGCTGTATGTTCCCGCATCCATTGATGTCTTTCTTTAATCTTGGTAAGAATTTCCTCTGGAATAAACAGTTTTCCGTAGCCGGTAGCCAGATCCAGTCCGGGCTTTGCACTTCCATGAAAATCGGAACCGCCACTGATGCAAAGATCATATTTTGCTGCAAGAGCACGCATTTCTCTTTCGTCAGCAGTGGTATAAGTGCAGTATACAGCTTCAATTCCCTGTAATCCTGCTTCCTTTAAAACAGAAACCAGCTTATCCAGACGGCTGTTGCTCATATGATAGAGCACAGGGTGCGCCAGTATGGGGAAGCCGCCTGCCTTCAAAATGATTTCTACCGCACGCATTGGAGAAATCTTTTTTCTTGGGACAAAGCAGGGACAACGATCGCCAATATAGCGGTCGAAAGCTTCCTTCAGATTTTTGGTATATCCGTGATTTAACATAAATTTGGCATAATGAGAACGGGTGATAACGCAATCAGGGAATTCTGCGGTCAGTTCTTCATAGGTAACCGGAATGCCATACTCTGTCAGACGACGGCACATTTCTCGATTACGGATGATACGTCCGTTTACGAAATTAGTAAGCCTCCGTTTAAAGAAATCACTTTTGTAATCGATGTATAGTCCCACAATATGAATATCCTGTCCTTCGTATTCGGAGGAAAATTCAATACCGGGAATGACCTCGATATTTTTGCCTCTGGCAGCTTCCAGTGCTTCTTCAATGCCATCAGTGGTATCGTGGTCTGTCAGGGCAAAGGCGGCAAGTCCTTTTTCTACTGCATAGTTTACCAGCTCAGTGGGAGTAAGACTTCCGTCAGATTTATTGGAATGTACATGTAAATCAACAATATTCATAAATTTAGTTATCGTCTTCCTCTGCTTCCTTGGTATAAACAGTACGCTTTCTTGCCATCTCATCACTTTCCAGATATTCATCGTAGGTAGTGATCTTATCAATCAGACTGCCGTCAGGAAGGATTTCCATGATACGGTTAGCTGTGGTTTGCACGAACTGGTGGTCATGGCAGGCAAACAATGCCACACCAGGGAACTTAATCAGACCGTTGTTCAGTGCAGTAATGGATTCCATATCCAGATGGTTGGTAGGCTCATCCAAAACCAGACAGTTTGCACCGCTGATCATCATTTTGGATAACAGACAGCGAACCTTTTCTCCACCGGAAAGCACCTTTACCTTCTTAACACCGTCTTCACCGGCAAACAGCATACGTCCAAGGAAGCCACGGACATAAGTGACATCCTTGACAGGAGAGTAGCCGGTCAGCCAGTCAACAATCGTATAGTCGTTGTCAAATTCGGCGGTGTTGTCCTTGGGGAAGTAGGCCTGGGAGGTGGTTACACCCCACTTGAAGCTTCCTTCGTCCGGTTCCATTTCACCCATGAGAATTTGGAACAGGGTGGTCTTGGCAAGTTCGTTGCCTCCTACGAAGGCAATCTTATCATCATGACCTACGATAAAGGAAATGTTGTTCAGCACCTTCTCACCGTTGATGGTCTTGGAAATCCCTTCTACCGATAATACTTCATTTCCAATTTCACGGTCAGGACGGAAATCAATATAAGGATATTTTCTGCTGGAAGGTTTGATTTCATCCAGCTCAATTTTTTCCAGTGCACGTTTTCTGGAGGTAGCCTGCTTGGACTTGGAAGCATTTGCGGAGAAGCGGGAGATAAATTCCTGCAGTTCCTTAATCTTTTCTTCTTTTTTCTTGTTTGCTTCCTTCATCTGTTTGATCAGAAGCTGACTGGATTCATACCAGAAATCATAGTTTCCGGCATAAAGCTGAATTTTGCCATAGTCGATATCTGCGGTATGAGTACATACCTTGTTTAAGAAATAGCGGTCATGGGATACCACGATTACAGTATTTTCAAAATTAATCAGAAATTCTTCCAGCCATGCAATTGCATCCAAATCAAGGTGGTTGGTAGGCTCATCAAGAAGAAGGATATCGGGATTTCCGAACAGAGCCTTTGCAAGCAATACCTTTACCTTTTCATTACCGTTTAAATCCTTCATGATAGCATAATGAATGGAAGTGTCAATTCCCAGACCATTTAACAGGGTCGCAGCATTGGACTCTGCTTCCCAGCCATCCATTTCTGCAAATTCTGCCTCCAGCTCGCTGGCACGGATACCATCCTCATCAGTAAAGTCTTCCTTGGCATAAATGGCATCTTTTTCCTTCATAATCTGGTACAGGCGCTCATTTCCCATGATAACCACATCCATAACAGGATAAGCGTCATATTTGAAATGATCCTGCTCTAAAACGGAAAGTCGCTGGCCGGGAGTAATGGCAATGTCTCCGTTGGTAGTTTCCAACTGACCGGAAAGTATTTTTAGGAAGGTGGATTTTCCTGCTCCGTTGGCACCAATTAAACCATAGCAGTTTCCTTCCGTAAATTTGATGTTGACATCCTCAAATAAGGCTTTCTTGCCTACTCTATAGGTTACATTATTTGCACTAATCATTGTAATACCTCTGTTTTCCTATATTCATGTGGTTTATACATATCATTTCCATTATACATAAAACCTCTGATTTTTCAAGGAAAATAACAACCGTTCTGCGAGATGTTTTTTTGACAAAAAGGAATGGTTTATTTGAGAGTTCAATGTTAAAATGAAATTGACTATATTAATTGAAATAGGTAATTGCGAAACTCGCGAAGCTCGTTCGCAATCTTGAATCAAAATAAG
>CAMBLS010000016.1 GCA_945868485.1 uncultured Lachnospiraceae bacterium
TGATTTCCAGTGGATGTATTGTCAATGGTACAGTAGAAGATTCCGTAATCTTTAAGAAATCTTACATAGGAAATAACTGTTACATTAAAAACTCAATTATTTTAAATGACGTATATATAGGAGACAATACACATATTGAAAATTGTATTGTGGAAAGTCGTGATACAATCAGAGCTAATTCCTATCATGCCGGTACAGATGGTATTAAGATAGTAATTGAAAGGAACGACAGATACGTTATTTAAAATCAACCGACTAAGGGGGACAGAATATGCAGATTACAGATGTACGGGTGAGGAAAATTACTAAAGAGGGAAAGATGCGTGCTATTGTGTCAATCACAATAGATGAAGAATTTGTAATCCATGATATTAAGGTAATTGAGGGGGATAAAGGATTATTCATTGCTATGCCCAGCAAAAAAGCCTCGGATGGAGAATATAGAGATATAGCTCATCCGATTAACTCATCAACGAGAGAAAAGATACAGGGGATTATTCTGGACAGATATGAAAAAGCATTATTAGAGCCGGATGAGGAATAACATATAAGATTGGGAGGTCATCTTTGGATGACCTCTTTTCTTTTAAGCGCAAAGTATGTTATGATTGCAACGTAGCCTTTTTGATAACAGTACTTTGAATGCGTTAAGAAGCAGAAACGAGGGAAAATGTTTATAATAGCAGGACTTGGAAACCCTAAAAAGGAATATGATAATACCAGACATAATATTGGTTTTGCAATGATCGATGCGCTGGCAGACAAGTATCAGATTTCTGTAATGGACATTAAAAATAAAGGAATGACAGGAAAAGGTATCATTAATGGTCAGAAAGTCATTCTAGTAAAGCCGCTTACCTTTATGAATTTAAGCGGAGAATGCATTAGAGCGCTCACGGACTATTACAAGATAGATCCGGAGACAGAGCTGATTGTGGTTTCGGATGATATTAGTCTTCCCCCTGGACAGATCAGGGTGAGAAAAAAGGGCAGTGCCGGGGGGCACAACGGTCTTAAAAATATTATTCAGCACCTTGGAACAGAGGGCTTTCAGAGAATCAGGCTTGGAGTAGGGGAGAAGCCTAAGGGATATGATCTGGCAGATTATGTATTAGGACACTTCTCCAGGGAAGAAGAAGCTTCCATAAAAGAGGGGATTGGGAAGGCAATTGAGGCAGCAGAGATGATGCTTGCAGGTGAAACGGATCGGGCAATGAATGAATTTAACCGCAAGGTTGCGATGAATGAGTGAAAGGAAAATTTACATGAGGGCACTAACGGCTCCGATGGAGGAACTGGGAGAGATTGAAGAAATAAAAAACCAGCTGAAGAAGGGAAAGTTTTGCGCATCACTGACAGGTTGTGTGGAATCTCAGAAGCTGCATATGATCTATGGACTAGGCGATGGGTTTAAGAATAAGCTCATCGTTACTTTCAGTGACCAGAGGGTTAAGGAGCTGATGGAGGATTATCGGTTTTATGACCGCAATGTAAAGGCTTATCCTGCAAAGGATCTGATTTTTTATCAGGCAGATATTCATGGAAATCAGTTGGTAACTGAGAGAATCAAATGTCTTAAGAGGATGCTGGAAGGAAAACCGGTCACGGTAATCACTACATTTTCTGCTTTGATGACACCGCAGATTCCTCTTTCTGTCTGGAAGGAACATCTGTTGGTCATTGACAGAAAAAGTGAAATAGATGAAAAGAAGCTGGCAGAACGGCTGGTGGAAATGGGCTATGAGAAAAACTACCAGGTGGAAGCACCGGGGCAGTTCAGTATCCGGGGTGGAATTGTAGATATTTTTGATTTAACAGAGGAAAATCCGTACCGTATTGAGCTTTGGGGCGATGAGGTGGATTCCATTCGAAGCTTTGATGTACTGAGCCAGCGTTCTATTGAGAAGCTATCCGGTATTACCATCTATCCTGCCAGCGAAATGATTTTGTCCGATAAACAGCTAAAAGCGGGGATGGACAAAATCGAAAACGAGGGAAAGAATTATGCGCAGAAGCTGCGAAAGGAATTCCATACCGAGGAGGCACATCGGATAGACATCCAGATAAAGGAGTTAAGAGAGCAGGTTTATGAGTTTCAGAACCTGATTAATCTGGATGCATATGTAGATTATTTTTATGAGGATACAGTGTCTTTTTTGGAGCTTTTTGAAAGAGACAAAACCTGTATTTTCGTGGATGAACCGGCAAGGGTAGGCGAACATGCCGGTGCAGTGGAGCTTGAGTTTCGGGAAAGTATGATGCATCGGGTAGAAAAGGGTTATATTCTTCCCAGGCAAATGGAGCTTTTATATCGTGCGGAAGAGGTGGCTGCAAAGATGCTTCAGGGGCGGGTTATTACGCTTGCGGCTCTTGAACTGAAAAACTCCTTGTTTAAGGCGGATAGAAAAGCAGACATTCCGGTCAAGAGTATTTCCTCCTATAATAACAGCTTTGAGGCATTGGTACAGGATTTAAAACGGTATAAGAAGAATGGCTATCGGGTACTTCTTTTATCCGGTTCACGAACCAGAGCTGCAAGACTGGCCCAGGATCTGCGGGATCAGGAGCTGACTGCCTTTTATACGGAGGATCCTGACAGAGAATTACAACCTGGAGAAATTATGACCTTTTACGGCAGGGTATTAAAGGGATTTGAATATCCGTTGCTGAAATTTGCAGTGATATCGGAAAGTGATATTTTTGGAGCTGACAAAAAGAAGAAGAAAAAGAAGAAGACCTACGAGGGGCGAAAGATCAGCGATTTTAATGAACTGCAGATTGGAGATTATGTGGTTCACGAAAACCATGGTCTTGGAATCTATCGTGGTATCGAAAAGGTAGAGGTTGAAAAGGTCGTCAAGGACTACATTAAGATAGAATACCGGGACGGCGGCAATCTGTATGTGCTGGCAACCGGGCTGGATGTAATCCAGAAATATGCTTCTGCCGATGCCAAACGCCCCAAGCTGAATAAGCTTGGAACCCAGGAGTGGGTTCGTACCAAGAGCAAGGTGCGTGAGGCTGCAGGAGAGGTTGCAAGGGATCTGGTGGAGCTGTATGCAGTGCGCCAGCAGAAAAACGGCTTTCAATATGGGAAAGATACAGTGTGGCAGACAGAGTTTGAGGAAATGTTTCCCTTTGAGGAGACGGAGGATCAGCTTTCTGCAATCGCTGCAACCAAGAAGGACATGGAGAGCAGCAAGATCATGGATCGTTTGATCTGTGGTGATGTGGGATATGGAAAAACTGAAATTGCTATCCGTGCAGCATTTAAGGCGGTGCAGGAGGGTAAACAGGTGGTTTATCTTGTGCCCACTACGATTTTGGCTCAGCAGCATTATAATACATTTGTGCAGAGGATGAAGGACTTCCCTGTAAGAGTGGATCTGCTTTCCAGATTCAGAACTTCAGCAGAACAGAAAAAGACCATAGAAGATTTGAAGAAGGGATTTGTGGATATTGTAATCGGAACTCATAGGGTTCTTTCGGCCGATGTGGCATATAAGGATTTGGGTCTTCTGATCATAGATGAGGAACAACGTTTTGGCGTAACTCATAAAGAAAAGATTAAGAAGATGAAAGAAAATATAGATGTTTTGACACTGACAGCGACGCCTATTCCAAGAACCCTCCATATGAGCCTGATTGGTATTCGGGATATGAGTGTACTGGAGGAGGCACCTAATGACAGGATGCCTATTCAGACCTATGTGCTGGAATACGATGAGGAGATGGTAAGAGAAGCCATTATGCGGGAGCTTTCAAGAAACGGGCAGGTTTATTATGTCTATAACAGGGTCAATAATATTGCAGATATAGCCGCTTCCATTCAAAATCTGGTGCCTGAGGCAACGGTAGCATTTGCGCACGGACAGATGCAGGAGAGGGAACTGGAACGGATCATGTATGATTTTATCAATGGAGAAATCGACGTGCTGGTTTCTACCACCATCATTGAAACAGGACTTGATATTTCTAATGTCAATACGATGATTATCCATGACTCTGATAACATGGGTCTTTCTCAATTGTACCAGCTAAGAGGAAGGGTGGGCAGAAGCAACCGCACTGCCTATGCATTCCTTATGTATAAGAAGGATAAGATGCTGAAGGAGGTTGCGGAGAAGCGTCTGGCGGCAATCAGAGAGTTTACTGACTTGGGAAGCGGATTTAAGATTGCCATGAGAGATTTGGAAATCCGTGGTGCAGGAAATCTTCTGGGGGCTCGTCAGCATGGACATATGCAGGCGGTGGGATATGACCTTTATTGTAAGATGCTAAATGAAGCAGTCAAAAACTTAAAGGGCATTAGCACCATAGAGGATTTTGCCACATCTGTGGATTTGGATGTGGATGCCTTCATACCGCCAACATATATTGTTAATGAAGTGCAGAAGCTTGATATCTATAAGCGCATTGCAGGGGTGGAAAACCAGGGAGAGTGTGATGATATGCGGGAGGAGCTTTTAGACCGTTTTGGAGAAATTCCGGTTTCCGTAGAAAACCTTCTTCGCATTGCCATGATCCGTGTCAATGCACATAAGCTTTACACGACAGAAATTAAAGGCAGAAATGGCGAAATTCAGTTTATCTTAAAGCAGGATGCAAAGATTTATGCAGAACGAATTCCGGAGCTTTTAAAGAAGCAGGATAAGCTTTCCTTCAATTACAAAATGGCAAGTTTCCTGCTCAGATATAAGAAGTGTGGCATGGTGGAAAGGGATGCACAGCTGCTGCTGGAGCTGACGGAAACTACATTAAAGCAGATGGCGCTTTTAATTGAATAAAAGAAAATTGAAAGCTGTGGAAAGACATTTTGCGAAACTTTCCACAGCTTATTTTTTACATAAATCTTACAAATAACTTACCTGATCATGATATTTTCTCCTGATGTTAAATGATAACATATCAATCAGAGATGAGGAAAACAGCCCGTCAATTTCTCTTTAAGGATGGCGGGATTTCATCCAAACTAAAATAAACAGATAAGAGGAGATATGAAAAATGGTTAAAAGTAAGAAAATTCTTGCACTGGTATGTGCAGTGACAATGGCAGCCGGATTAATGGCATGTGGCTCTGCTGAAAAACCTGTGGAAACAGCAGCTGAAACTACGGATGCGACGGTAACTGAGGAAGCTCCTGTTGAAGAAACACAGGAGGCAGTTGCTGAAGAAGCAAACACAAACATAAGTGGCAGCATTTCAATGGCAGGAAGTACTTCTATGGAGAAACTCGCAAATGCAGTAGCAGAAAGCTTTATGGAAAAATATCCTGACGTAACAGTAACAGCTGAATTCACAGGTTCTTCTGCCGGAATTGAAGCTGTGACAGCAGGCAGTGTAGATATCGGTAATTCCTCCAGAGCATTAAAGGATGAGGAAAAGGCAGCAGGTGTTGTTGAAAACATAGTAGCAATTGATGGTATTGCAGTTGTAGTTGATCCTGCAAATACAGTGAATAATTTGACAAAAGACCAGTTGATCAGCATTTATACAGGGGAAACAAAGAACTGGAGCGAGTTAGGCGGCGAAGATGCACCCATTGTAGTAGTAGGGCGTGAAGCAGGTTCAGGTACAAGAGGAGCCTTTGAGGAGCTGGTTGGTGTTGAAGATGCGTGCGCATATGCAAGTGAGCTTGACAGTACAGGTGCGGTGATTGCAAAAGTAGCATCTACACCTGGCGCTATCGGATACGCTTCTCTGGATGCAGTGGATGGCACAGTAACAGCAGTAGCACTGGAAGGGGTTGAAGCAACTGTGGAAAACATCAAGGCAAGTAATTACTTCTTAAGCAGACCCTTTGTAATGGCTACCAAGGGAGAAATTTCTGAGCAGAGTGCTGCAGTAAAGGTATTGTTTGACTATCTTGTATCTGATGAAGGTAAAGAAGTAATCAAGGGTGTAGGACTGATCACAGTAGACTAATTTGGGCGAGGTAAATAAATTGAACGGACAGGAAAGCTTTTCAATCATGGGAAACAGTAAGACAACGTCCGCGATTGAAAAAACGGCACAGGGTATTTTTACCCTGTGTGCGTTTATTGCAATTCTGGCGGTGGTTTCTATTACTGTTTATATGGTAATCAATGGAACACCAGCTTTGTTTAGCGTGGGAATAAAGGAAATTGTATTTGGAACAGTATGGAAGCCTGCATCGGCAGAACCGTCATTTGGTATTTTATATGTAATTCTCACATCCGTTATAGGAACTGCACTGGCAGTTCTTTTAGGGGTCCCGAT
The DNA here is from genome assembly GCA_945868485.1 of uncultured Lachnospiraceae bacterium. Lineage (GTDB taxonomy): Bacteria > Bacillota > Clostridia > Lachnospirales > Lachnospiraceae > Suilimivivens. The sequence goes on from CAMBLS010000016.1 coordinate 6,241, forward strand.
TGGTGTTTTGACAGCGGTATTTCTTTCAGAGGTTGCTCCGGCAAAATTAGCAGCAGTGGTCAAACCTGCAGTTGAACTTTTGGCCGGGATTCCATCAGTGATTTACGGACTTCTTGGTCTGATGATTTTGAATCCTTTGATGTATAAGCTGGAACTCACAATTTTTAAGGGTTCAGAAACCCATCAATTTACAGGAGGCGCCAATCTTCTTTCGGCGGTTTTGGTTCTTGCAATTATGATTTTGCCTACCGTGATCAATATCAGTGAGTCAGCAATCAGGGCAGTTCCTTCCCAGTTGAAGGCCGCATCGCTTGCGTTGGGAGCATCTCATATTCAGACGATTTTCAAAGTGATTGTTCCCTCTGCAAAGTCAGGTATTATTACTGCAATTGTACTTGGCGTAGGGCGGGCGATCGGTGAGGCAATGGCCATCACACTTGTTTCCGGAAGCTCTGTCAATATGCCTCTTCCTTTCAATTCTGTGAGATTTTTGACAACGGCAATCGTAAGCGAAATGGGATATGCGGCGGGAACTCACAGACAGGTATTGTTCACCATAGGCCTGGTACTATTCGTCTTTATTATGGCAATCAATATATCCTTAAGCAAACTTCTGAAAAAGGGGGATAAAGAGCAATGAACAGTATCATGAATGGAAAAACAAGAATTTCAGATGTGGTGATCAGAACACTGATTTATGTTGCTGCTTCCATTTCTGTACTGCTTCTGGTTGGAATTCTGGCGTATGTGTTTATAAAGGGCATTGGCAGTGTGAACTGGACCTTTCTTACCACAGTTACAAGCACATTAAATAAAACGGTGGGAATTGCGGGGAATATTGTCAATACGGTATACATTATTGTAATCACGCTGCTAATTGCAACGCCCATTGGAATCGGCTCCGCAATTTATTTAAACGAGTATGCAAAACCAGGAAAACTGGTACGTCTCATTGAGTTTACAACAGAAACTCTTTCTGGTATTCCTTCTATTATTTTTGGATTATTTGGCATGGTGTTTTTCGGTACATTGTTTGGTTTGGGATATTCCATTTTAACGGGTTCCCTTACGTTGACACTGATGATTCTTCCTCTGATTACCAGAAATACGCAGGAAGCGCTCAAAACGGTTCCTGACAGCTATAGAAGCGGCGCACTGGGAATGGGGGCAACCAAATGGTATATGATTCGAACAATTCTGCTCCCCTCTGCCATGCCGGGAATTATTACCGGAATCATCCTTGCAATCGGAAGGATAGTGGGAGAGTCGGCAGCACTTTTGTTTACTGCAGGCAGCGGCTATCTGCTTCCGAAATCAGGGGCAGGAATCTTTAAAAAGATATTTGAATCAGGAGGGACTTTGACGATTCAGTTGTACCTGAGCATGGCAAAAGCAGAGTATTCCACTGCCTTTGGGATAGCAGCGGTATTGTTGATCATTGTGCTCTTTATTAACTGGCTGACCAAGTTCCTGACCAGAAAGCTTGATGTCAGCAAAAGAGATTAAAAGTAACTTGTGTGAAAGATATATATGAGGAGTAACAGAATGAACGAAAATCAATACAAGATTGTCACTGAGAATTTAAATCTCTACTATGGTGAAAATCATGCGCTGAAAAATATCAACATGAAAATATCCTCCGGAGCTATCACTGCTTTTATTGGACCCTCCGGATGTGGGAAATCTACATTCTTAAAGACACTCAATCGAATGAACGATTTAGTAGACTGTGTTAAGATTGAAGGAAAAGTTTATCTGGATGGAGAAGATATTTATGCGCCCGGAGTTGATACCACATTGCTCCGTAAAAAAATGGGAATGGTATTTCAGCAGCCCAATCCATTTCCTATGAGTATTTATGATAATATTGCATATGGTCCCAGAATTCACGGAATTAAAAATAAAGCAAAGCTGGATGAAATTGTAGAGACATCTCTTCGTGGAGCGGCTATTTTTGACGAAGTGAAGGATCGCCTAAAAAAATCCGCATTAGGTCTTTCTGGCGGTCAGCAACAAAGACTATGCATTGCAAGAGCGCTTGCAGTAGAGCCTGAAATCCTGTTGATGGATGAACCCACTTCTGCACTTGATCCCATTTCCACATTAAAAATTGAGGAATTGATGGAAGAATTAAAAAAGAAATACACAGTAGTAGTGGTAACTCATAACATGCAGCAGGCAGCCCGAGTGTCAGATTATACTGCTTTTTTCCTGGTAGGTGAAATGGTGGAATTTGATACAACAGATAATATTTTTTCCCGTCCTTCTGATAAACGAACAGAAGATTATATTACAGGACGGTTTGGCTGAAAAAAGGAGGATAATATGTCACCCAGAATTTCATTTGATCATGAATTGAAGCTTTTAAAAGAAAATGTTTCGGATATGGTAAACCGTGTGGAAGAAAATTATGAGCATTTATTTGATGCACTGAAATCTCAGGAAGAGGATGAAATCCTTAAGATTAAAAATAATGATAAGCTGATCAGCAAGCAGCAGAGGGAAATTGAATCACAGTGTCTTTTCCTTATTACCAGGCAGCAGCCTGTTGTTGGAGATTTAAGGGTGGTAACGGCAAGCCTTAAAGTGGTAACGGATATAGAAAGAATTGGGGATCATGTCTCCGACATGGCAGAACTGATTCTCAGGCTGAAGATGAAAGATTTTTCACTGTTTTCGGTTCACCTTGACGGAATGATTGATGCTACCAGAGAAATGTTCTGCGAAGCAGTAGATGCATTTGTAAGCAGAAATATGGAGAAGGCGCAAAAGGTAATCAAAGAAGATGATGTCATCGATGAACTTTTTAATAAGGTGAAGGTAGATCTGATTGAATCCCTGAAAAGGGAGGTTAAGGATGCAGATGAATGTATTGATGTATTGATGCTTGCAAAATATCTGGAAAAGATTGGAGATCATGCCGTAAATATCTGTGAATGGGAAATCTTTCAGGAAACTGGTAATATCAGCGATATGAGGCTGTTATAAAGTTAAGACATTCATCCTTTTTATGAATGAATTGTAAGGATATGCAAAATTCCTATACCCAAAAGAGACGAAATAGTGTAAAATAGGGAACGTAGTAGTTTTACAAAGCATCCGGAGGGATAGGAAATGGATATTTTTAGTATACTGACCATGATTGGTGGTCTGGCGCTGTTCCTTTATGGAATGGAAGTACTGGGAGATGGACTTAAGAAAGCATCCGGTGGAAAACTGGAAATTATTCTTGAAAAGCTGACATCGAATAAGCTGATGGCAGTACTTTTGGGAGCGGGAGTAACGGCAGTGATCCAGTCTTCCTCAGCGACAACCGTTATGGTGGTTGGTTTCGTAAATTCAGGAATTATGAAATTGTCTCAGGCGGTAGGTGTTATTTTAGGTGCCAATGTAGGTACCACCATAACCGCATGGTTCTTAAGCCTTACCGGTGTGGAAGGAAGCAGCTTTTTCCTACAGCTTATGAAGCCTACTTCATTTTCGCCTATTCTGGCCATTGTAGGTGTCATCCTTCTTATGTCAGGTAAAAAGGAAAGACATAAGGATGCGGCAACCATTATGATTGGTTTTGCGGTTTTGATGTTCGGAATGGATACCATGTCAAGCGCAGTAAAGCCTCTGGCAGATATTCCGGAGTTTACCCATATTCTGTTGATGTTCTCTAATCCCATACTTGGTATGCTGGTAGGTCTTGTCCTGACGGCAATTATCCAGTCATCTTCTGCATCTATCGGTATTTTGCAGGCACTTTGTATCTCCGGTGCAGTAAGCTATTCTACGGCAATCCCGATTATCATGGGGCAGAATGTTGGTACTTGTGTAACCGCATTGATTTCCAGTACAGGTGCAAGTAAAAATGCCAAGAGAGCAGCGTTGGTGCACCTTTATTATAATATAATTAAGACAGTTGCATTTATGGCTATTTTTTATGCGATTGATGCAGTAGTTCATTTTGCTTTTATGGATCAGGCGGCCAGCGCTTTAGGTGTTGCAGTGATTCATACGGCATTTAATGTGGCAGCAGTGGTTCTGATTTTCCCTATAAGCGGTGTTTTGGAAAAGTTGGCATATTTGACGATTCCAGAGGGCGCAGAGGAGAACGAGCCTTCTTCTCCTGCAAAAAAGGAAATTCAGATACTGGATTCCAGATTCTTGGATACACCCAGATTTGCACTGGAGCAATGCAGGAATGCGGCAATCGATATGGCAAACTTTGCAAGGGATGGATTGTTCCTGTCTATGCAGTTGGTCGATAAGTTTGATGCAAAGTCTGCTGATAGGGTAATAGAACTGGAAGAACTTGTAGATCATTATGAAGATGAGTTGGGTTCCTATCTTGTCAAACTGAGCAGTAAGCATCTTACTGAAAAGGACAGTCAGGAGCTTTCTGTTCTGCTTCACTGTATCGGCGATTTTGAGAGAATTTCTGATCATGCAATCAACATTATGGAGTCTGCAAGAGAGATGAATGACAAGGAACTGTCGTTCTCAAAGAAGGCACAGGAGGAGCTTTCAATCTTTACAGGCGCTATTAAAGATATTCTTAATACATCAATTTTGGTGTTCCAGGAAGAAGACTTAAAGCTGGCTGGAATGGTAGAACCCATGGAAGAAGTTGTTGATTATCTGAATTCTGAAATTAAGAAACGTCATATTAAGAGACTTCGTAAGGGAAAATGTACCATTGAAATGGGATTTATTCTTTCAGACATTACAACAAATTACGAGAGAGTGTCAGATCACTGCTCTAATATAGCACTCTGTCTGCTTCAGCTGAATGAAGAAAATTTTGAGACACACGAATATCAGGATAATCTGACAAGTAAGGATAATATGTTATTTATGGCAGAGGTAAAGCGTCTGCGTGAACATTATCAGCTGCCATAGAAGAGAAAGACCCTTTCGGGATATTATTGTTTCGGGTAAATGGGAGATGTGTGGAAATGGCAATGATATATATTGTTGAGGACGACAAAAACATTCGGGAAATCGAAGAGATTGCCCTTAAAAACTCCGGTTACCAGATAGAAAGCTTTGAATTTGCCGGTGATTTTATGGAAGCATTGGAGAAACAAATCCCGGATCTGCTTTTACTTGACCTCATGCTTCCGGATGCTGATGGGCTTCAGATTGTGGAAACACTGCGTGGAAAAGCATCCACAAGACAACTGCCCATTATTCTGGTAACAGCAAAGACAACTGAGATTGATAAGGTAAGAGGTTTAGATATTGGTGCAGATGATTACCTGACCAAGCCCTTTGGGATTATGGAATTGATTTCAAGAGTTAAAGCGCTTCTTAGAAGAACCTGTGTAGAACAGACTGATAAGATAATCAGTATTGGAAAGGTTTGTCTAGATGAGGAAAAGCATAAGGTTAAGGTGGGCGATGAAAACTGTGAGCTTACCTACAAGGAATATGAACTCTTAAAGCTTCTTATGATGAATGCGGGGATTGTGACATCAAGAGAAGAAATCCTCGAAAAGGTGTGGGGGACTAATTTCGAAGGGGAATCCAGAACATTAGATATGCACATTAAAACGTTGCGGCAAAAGCTTAAGGAATCGGGTGGAAACATTAAAACGGTCAGAAATGTGGGATATATTTTTGATGCATAGAAGGAATCATTTTCGATGAAAAGAAAAATCAATAACAGGTTAATCGGGACAGCTACTTTAGCAATACTGGCGACATTATTGCTGACGGTAGCTGTTTGTTATAATTCCTTTAAAGGGCAGGTTATGGAAGATTTAAAGGGATATGCAGGCATTATCAGCCGTCAAGTTGTGTCTGAACAGCAAGACTATCTGGTTGCAGAGCAGGAAGAATTAAATAAGGAGAAGGTCAGGGTTACGCTGATTGCAGAGGATGGAACTGTTATTTTTGATACAGATGCAGATGCAGGGGAGATGGAAAATCACAGCAATCGACCTGAGGTGGAGAGTGCATTTGCAAGTGGAGAAGGCAGCATTATTCGCCAATCAGATACACTGGATAAAAATACCTATTACTATGCAGTAAAACTGAGCAATGGGCAGGTGCTCAGAATTGCAAGAGAAGCCGACAGTATTTACAGGATTATGGAATCAGCAGTTCCTTATCTACTGATATTTGTAGTGGTAATATTCAGCATTTGCTGCGTTTTTTCTTATTTTCTTGCAGAAGGGATTATGCTTCCTATTAAACTGATTGCTCAGGATGTGGACAATATAGGCAAGACAGAGAGTTATGAGGAGCTTAAGCCCTATATTGAGGCAATCAAGAACCAGCATGATGATGTGGTGCAGAACGCAATGATGCGGCAGGAGTTTACAGCAAATGTTTCTCACGAGTTAAAAACACCCCTTGCGGCTATTTCCGGCTATTCTGAACTGATTGCAAATGGGATGGCAGCCTCGGAGGAAGAAATTCGCAGATTTGCAAAGGAAATCCATAAGAATGCGGGGCGGCTTCTTACGCTGATTAATGATGTAATCAGGCTTTCGGAGCTGGATGCAGAGAATGACGAAGAACTGTTAGAGCCTGTCAATTTAAAGGAAATTGCGGAAACTTGTGTCAACATGCTCCAAGTGAATGCAGAGAAGCATCATGTAACCCTCAGTTTTGAGGGAGAGAATACCGTTATTATGGCGACGAGACAGATGGCAGAGGAAGTGCTTTATAATCTCTGTGATAATGCCATCCGATACAACAAGGAGGGTGGAAAAGTCCATGTAATGGTAAAGGACAGACTGGATACTGCAGTTTTAATTGTGAAAGATACAGGAATTGGAATTCCTAAGGAGCATCATGAAAGAATCTTTGAACGCTTCTACAGAGTGGATAAGAGCAGAAGCAAATCTACAGGGGGAACTGGATTGGGACTTGCCATCGTAAAACATATTCTGTTGAAGCTGAATGCTACACTTCATTTGGAGAGTGAAGAAGGTAATGGCACGGAGGTTACCGTGGTGTTCCCGGCTGTGAGAGGGGCGCAGTTTAGGTAAAACACTGAAAACAGAGTCCGTTTTATAGGACTGCCAAATTGTTATCCTGATATTGTAAAAGAAATCAGGATGACAGGAGGCAGAATTATGAAAGGATACTTTGTTTATAACGGATATATGGGATTGGTAGAAGGCAGTTATATGCTGTTTGCAAGTGAGGAGGATTATTTAGATTATATGGAAAATTAGACAATCTTCCTGTATACTATAAGCATGAGTGTGGGATGATATTAAGCATTCCTGTATTGGAGGATTTGCAGATGGCGAAACGGTTAGGAAGAAGAAGCTTAAGTCAGCCGGCTATGGAGCTGGCCCCGGAGCTTTTAGGAAAGCTTCTTTGCCGAAGGACAGAGAATGGAGTTTTAAAATATCGGATTATGGAAACGGAATGCTACTATGGGGAAGAGGACACTGCCTGTCATGCAAGTAAGGGAAAAACGGAACGGACGAAGGTTTTGTATGAACAGGGAGGAACAGCCTATGTGTATCTTTGCTATGGCATGCATTCTCTGTTTAATGTGGTAAGCGGAAAAAAGGGACATCCTGAGGCAGTACTGATTCGAGGGGTAACAGGTTATAACGGACCGGGTAAGCTGACTAAAGCCATGCATATTGACAGAACCTTGAATGAAGAAGATATGGTTAACTCAGACCAACTTTGGCTTGAGGATGATGGTTATAGACCCACTTACAGAACCGACAGAAGAGTAGGAATCGATTATGCCACGGAGGAATATAGGAATATTTTATGGCGGTTTATTGTGGACGATGGAGAATATAAGCCAGCGAAATAGGTAAGCGGCAAGAGATTGCGACCGGTATTGGAAGCGATTTGTGCGATGAATTACAACTTTTCACATAAATTTGTATATTTTATACTGAAAAATAATGATTTATATGAAAACGGGAGTACATAATTATGCAGGGAGAAAAAAGGGTAGAACAACTGATATCGGAATTAATGCTGGACATGGGAGTACCTGCACATCTTAAGGGGTACAGGTATATCCGCACAGCAGTACTGATGGCAGAGGAGGACATGAAAGTTGTAGGGAGCGTTACAAAGCTTCTTTACCCGGAGATTGCAAAGCAGTATAATACTACTGACGGTAAGGTGGAGAGAGCAATTCGCAATGCCATAGAGATTTCGTGGGAAAGAGGTAATAAGAAGACTTTTGAGGAAATGTTTGGTTATTGTGCAGAAAGCGGGCAGGGTAGACCCACCAACAGCGAGTATATTGCCGCTATTGCCGACACCGTCAGAATGAAACAAACGAAAAACGGAGGATGAGCTATGGACAAGCCTGCAATTTGCGGAGGCAACCCTATTCGTGATACCAAAATTTTTTATGGACATCAGTACATTGATGAGGCAGATATACAGGCTGTGGTAGATGTACTTAGGAGCGATTATCTGACCTGTGGACCTAAGATTACTGAGCTGGAGGAAAAGCTCTGTCAGATTACCGGGGCTAAATATGCTGTAGTTTGTAGCAATGGAACTGCAGCACTCCATCTTGCATGTATGGCGGCAGGTGTTACGGTAGGTGATGAAGTGATTACCACTCCCATTACCTTTGCAGCATCTGCAAACTGTGCCCTTTATTGCGGAGCAAAACCGGTTTTTGCAGATATCAATGAAGAAACTTATAATATCGATCCTGCCAATGTGGAAGCCCTCACCAATGAAAAGACCAAGGCAGTGGTAGCAGTGGATTTTACAGGTCAGTCCGTGGAGCTGGATAGGCTGACGGAACACTGCCGGAAGCATAATCTGGTATTGATTGAGGATGGCGCCCATGTGATTGGAACCAGATATAATGGGAAATGCAACGGTTCTATTGCAGACATGACAACCTTAAGCTTTCATCCGGTCAAAACAGTAACCTGTGGTGAGGGTGGCGCAGTGCTGACCAATAGTGAAGAATATTACAAAAAACTGATTTTATACCGTGCTCATGGAATTACAAGAGCGCCAGAGCAGATGGAGCATGAGCCGGATGGAGCATGGTATTATGAGCAGATTGCCCTTGGAATGAATTATCGCCTGACAGACATACAGGCGGCACTGTTGATCAGCCAGCTTAATAAGCTGCCGGCATTTTCAAAGCGAAGAAAAGAAATTGTAAAGGCATATAATGAGGCATTTTTAAAGCTTCCTCAGATTATTGTACAGAAGGAAATACCGGAATCAGATACCACAAGACACTTATATATTTTGAGATTGAACAGGGAACGTCTAAAAATTGATCGGAAACAGTTTTTTGAAGCACTGGCAGCAGAAAATATTTGCTGCAACGTGCACTATATTCCTACCTATTACTTCCCGTATTATGAAAAGCTGGGATATAAGAGGGGACTTTGCCCTAAGGCAGAGAAGCTCTATGAGGAGATTATCAGCCTGCCCCTTTACTATGCCATGACGGATCAGGATGTGCAGGATGTAATCGGAGCAGTGACCAAGATTTCAGAATACTATGGGATTTAAGTGTTGGAGAAGAACAGATGAAGTTGAGTGTGATTGTACCTGTTTATAATATGGCAGATGGAGATAAGCTTACATGGTGCCTGAACTCTCTGGTAAACCAGACCATCTCTGATTATGAGATTATTGCAGTGGATGACTGCTCTACAGACTGTTCACTGGAAATATTGCGTGACTATGAAAAGAAATATCCAGATAAATTCAAAGTCATTGCCTCTCCGGTTAATAAAAAGCAGGGAGGTGCCAAAAATCTGGGGCTGGAAGTCGCCATGGGAGAATGGATTGGCTTTATTGACAGCGATGACTGGATTACCCCTGATTTTTATGAGAGGCTCCTTGCACTGGCAGAGGAAACCGGAGCCGATATGGTGGGCTGTGACTATCATCTGACCCATGAACACAGCATGAAGATTGGACAGGTAGTACATAATAACCGGAAGTCTCAGTCAGGTGTATTAACTAAGGAAAAATACAGATCACTTATCTTGGACAGTGGAAGTCTGGTGGTAAAAATATACAAGCGGCACATCATTCTGGACTTTTCAAACCGCTTTCCGGAGAATATCTTTTATGAGGACAATGCCATCAGCAATTCATGGATGCTGCGGGCGAAGCACTTTGAGTATGTGGAAGAGCCCCTTTATTATTATTATCAGCATGATACCTCAACAGTTCACACGATTACCAAAAGGCGTTGTGAAGACCGTATGGAAGCAGCAAGGGTAATGGTAAGAGAAGCCAGGGAATTTGGCTATCTGGAGGAGTATTATCCGGAAATTGAGAGCAGCTTTACCACGCTCTTTTATGTAAATACCCTGTTTTCCTATATGGCAGGAGTTAAGAAGAAGGAGTATGCTTTTGTCAGGGCATTGGGACAGGAGATGAAGGAAACCTTTCCTGGTTTTATGGAGAACCCCTATTATCAGGAACGGGTTCATGCAGAGGAACGAAAGCTGATTCAGATGCATATGAAGTCCACCCTTTATTTCATGTTATATTATAAGCTGTTGTGGGGATACAGGAATTTCAGAAAAAAGCTGAAGGGTTAAAGTTGAAGGAATGAAAGCAGTAATTATCGGTGCCAGCAGTGAGGCACTTCACACAATTGAAATGGCACATAAGCATGGTCTGAACGTAGTGGCTCTGGATGGAAACCCGGATGCACAAGGGTTAAAGGCAGCAGATCAGGGGCTGGTAGTTGATATATCTGACGAAGCAGCAACCATAGAAGCAGTGAGAAAGGAAGGGGCAGACTTTGTGCTCACTGTACCTATTGGGAGGTATCTGACTTCTATTGGTGCAGTAAATGATGCTTTGGGTCTGCCGGGAATCAGCAGACAGATGGCAGTAATCTGTACGGATAAGTTCAGATTTCATCAGAAACTTCAAGAAAAGGGCTTGCGGAATTGCCATTGCTATCTGACAGAGCAAAGAAAAATTACAGGCAGCGATGGAACAGAATATGAGAGAGAAGATTTGAGAAAGCTTAGGCTTAAGTTCCCCGTAATCCTAAAGCCAAGATACGGTTCCGGCAGCAGAGGAATCTATATGGCAAACAGTATGGAAGAGATGGAAAATGCACTGGAAGAGATTGGGGATGAATCCTATGTGCTTGAGGAGTGCGTTGCCGGAGAAGAATATGGGATAGACGGGGTGGTGACAAAGGATGGTTTTCAGATGATACTGCTTCGCAAAAAGGAAAATACCCCGCCTCCTGCAAGGCAGGCGGTAGGCTATCTGGCTGTTCAGAGGACGGATGTATTCTGGCAACAGGTATATACTTACATGAAGCAGGTAATAGAGTACCTAAATCTTAGAGAGTGCCTGCTCCATGCCGACATCATCAAGGGAGAAGCGGGACCTTTTGTGATAGAGCTTTCTGCAAGGCCATCGGGGCATAATCTTCATAATCTTTTTACGCCCCTTAGTACCCGTGTGGATATGGCAGAGGAATATATTAAGTACCGGATGGGACTTCCCTATTGCTTCGAGCCCAATGTAATCAAGCCCATGATCATCCATTATTTTGATATGCAGGGGACGGTAACTCATATACCCACCGAAGAAGAGGTCCGTAAGACTGTCCATACAAAGCTTGCGGCGTGGGAATGTAACATAAGACAGGGCGAAGAATTAAAGCCCGTATCGGACGGGCATTCTGTGATGGGACGGGGATATTTCGTTCTGGAGGGAGAAGATGAGAAGACCCTGAGAGAGGATGTGCTGAGAGTAAAGGGGCTGTTCTTTTCGTTCCATCAGTAATTCATTACAATTTCATGATTGCATCTGCAATTCGCAGTGCACCATTGCCATCAACTAATCTGTGCATGTTTTCGTGTGCAGATTTTCTTTTTGCCAAAGAAACATCGGAGGCTACCAGCAATGATTTTAAAAAGTCCATTACATTTTCTATTACGGTTTCATAATCTGTGCGAAGATCGCCGGCACAAGGAATTGCATCAGCTTCTTCAAAGGCTTTGGCAGCAGTCAGCTGATTGTCTGCCATAGTAAAGCTGATGGTTGGTACACCCAGCGCACAGAGCTCGTAGAGGGTTGTGCCAGAAGCAGAAACTGCCAGGTCGCATTGCTCCATCAGAGAAGCCATATCTGATACATTCTCATGAAGCATCAGGAAGTCATTTTTTTCAGAAAGAGCTGAAAGCGCTTCTCTGTCGGTGTTCAGCTTTCCTATTACGATGTGGAAAGTGATGCCGGAGTAGTCAGACGAAAATGTACAGAGCCATTTCGCCAATTCCAGACAGAAATGATAAGGGTCACTTCCTCCAGTGGTAATCAGAACATCACAAGCCGCCTCTCTGACAACAATTTCCCTGTTCTGAAACTGTTCCCGCAGCGGCGTGTAAAGTGCACCTAAAAGAAGCTGATCTGATCTTTGATAAGCTGCCTGATAAGCAGAAAGTCTCGTATCAGGGATGACATCATAGTTGACTAACAGATCAACTGGATAATCAAAAAGCTGTAAATCGTCCAGATAAACAGTCTTAACAGTCGGATTTATGGAACTGATGGTGGATAAATAATCCTCCGTCACATAATAAGAATCTAAAAGGAAAATTACCGATTTTTCTGGCACAGATGTACCACAAGCAGCTGAGGAAAGCAGTTCGCAGACCTCCGGCAGCTCCTGTTCTAAATGATTGTAGAGGGCAGTTTGCAGACAGATAACAGGAAGCTTTGTCAGAGCCTCCAATAAATCCATGCTTTCTTTGTCGGAAACCAGAAAACGTACTTCCATTCCTCTCTGTACACAGGCCGAAGCAACGGATACACAGCGTACCAGATGACCGGAGGCTATCTGGCCGTTCCCATCTGTACGAATAAAAACTAATCGATCAGTTCCCACTTTAACGGTGTTCCTTTCTTTAAGAAGGTTTTGGCCTTCTTTCCTAAAATCTCCTCATAATACATGGTGTGAAGCCCGTCACCAGGACGGATAGAACGAATATTTTCAGGGGTCAGAGTCTCTCCGGCAGCGATATCCTTAACCACGAACAAAGAGCGTGATCCTCCGTGCTCCAGCTTCTGGGTGTCTGTCAGGCGGTATTCGCTGCTTCCCAATGCCTTTTCCATAATGCGGATATCTCTTACCATTTGGGAGAATTCTTCAGGTTCCATGGAAAAAGCACTGTCCGGTCCCCCATCTGCCCGGCGTAAGGTAAAGTGCTTCTCCACCATTTTTACGCCAAGAGCAATGGAACCTGCAGAGACAATGGTTCCCATGGTGTGATCTGAAATACCGACCAGGCAATCATAGGTTTTAGCCAGAGTCGGAATGACATTTAAATTGACGGCCTCATAGGGAGTAGGATAGGAGGATACGCATTTCAGAAGAATCACATCCTCATTTCCTTCCTCCTTACAGACTGCAAGAGCACGTTCAATGTCTTCAGGATATGCAATTCCGGTGGCAAAAATCATGGGCTTATGAAGCTTTGCAATCTTGCGGATGAGTGGAATATCATTGATCTCATAGGATGCCACCTTGTATGCGGGGACATTCATCTGCTCCAAAAAGTCTACAGAAGAAAAGTCAAAGGGCGTGGAAAAGCATTCCATGCCAAGCTTATTGGCCTCTTCCATCAGCTTTGGCTGCCAGTCCCAGGGAGTGTAAGCCTCCTGATATAATTTGTAAAGGGTAGTGCCGTCCCAGATGGTTCCCTCGTTGATTTGAAAGCAGGGATCATCGCAGTCGATGGTGATGGTATCTGCTGTGTAGGTCTGCAACTTGACGGCATCTGCGCCGGCTTCCTTTGCCGCATGCAGGATTTCTACTGCCCGATGATAGTCCTGATTGTGATTGGCAGACAGCTCTGCCACAATAAAAACGGGAGAATCTGCGCTGATGGTGCGCTTCCCAATTTGCATCTGTTTATTCATAAATGGTTTTCCTATCTTGCTTCTTGGTTGGTTTCAGTATAATTCTTCTGTAAATATTCATCATTGCCCCACGCTTCTCTTGCAGTAAACAGAGAGCCATTCGTATGCTCCACATAGACCGCTGGGAAGTAATTGATAAATAGGGGATTCAGGCACATGGTATAGCCCCCTGCGGTGTCATAAATGACACGATCTCCGGGAATAAGTGCTACATCTTCTTTGATTTCAAATAAACGGTCATACTCCATACAGGTAGCACCGCAAATCCATTGGGATGCTTCGATATTTCTGACGGAAGTGTCGGAAATGTATTCCAGATGATGAGGGTAAACATGTCTGGTAACCAGGGGATTTAAATTGGTGCGGCTGCCATCGGTTACCACAAATTTTCTTCCGCGAATCTCTTTTACATCGATAACAGAGGTTTCAAAGGTGGTAGCACGGGAAATCAGCGACACACCGGGTTCTGCAATGAGAATTGTCTTCTGAGGATCAAAGTAGACAGAAAGCTCTTTACAGATTTCCTTAAAATAATCCCGGTAGTCGGGCTTATCGTCTCTTCCACCAAAATAGCCGCCGCCCATGTCCACATAATCAAGGCTCAGATTATATTCTCTGGCAATTTGAACTGCCATCTTGGCCAGAGCACCAAAGACCTTGACGGTTCTGGACTGTGTGGAGGAATGCAGATGCAGTCCTGCGACCCACACATTAGGGAGAGCACCTAACCGATCAATGGCATTTTTAAGTACACCATTTTCGTAACAGTAGCCAAACCTTCCGCCCTCTTCCGAGGCAAGCGTTTCCTCGGGACAGAGAGTGGCGATGTCACAGTTTACACGCAGACCAATCCTGAAACGTCTGTTAGGATAGAGACTGCTCAATTCTTCCATCCAGTCAAGCTCATAATTGGAGTCCAGATTGATATATCCGCCGCCTAAGAGGACGGATTCAAATACCTTTCGATCCTTAATGGGACTGTTGTAAATAACTTCTTCTTCGGAAAAGCCCAGCCGGGTAACCAGATCATATTCCGTCTGGGACACTACCTCTGCGTAAAAACCCTGTCCCTTCAGATAAGTAAGCAGCCAGGGGAGGGAATTGGTCTTGACTGAATAGCCAATCAGATAATTTCCCCAGTGCTCAGAAAGGGCACCCTTAAGCAGTGATATGTCATATAGTAAATCCTTTTCCTTTATGCGGAAAAAAGGCGTTTGCAATTCTTTCATAATCGTCTCCATTCTACCGCAATGATAGCGGCAGTTGTTTTACTTGTGAAGCTTTACTTGTGAAGCATCCGGTATTTTAACTCTGCCAGCTCCCAATCCTCCATGGTATCAATATCCTGCACTTCCAGCTCAGTTAATACAAGGGGGAGAAGACGTTCTACATCTGTGGTGCCGGCTGCCAGAAATGCATCTGTACGGCAAGCGTAAAACTGACCACAATCATGGTAAATCTTGGGGAGATCCTGACTACGGGCAGTGGCATATTCGGGAAACTGTCGTTCCACAAAGCCTGCGTCATTCACAATTAAACCTCGCTGGGGAGGATAGGAAAAGGGCACTACCGGCATAACGGAATCTGCTTCTTTTAAAAGCTCCATGGCACTGCGTAGACGCTCACTGCTTAAAAAGGGAGCAGTAGGGTAGATACAGCAAAAGGAATCAAAATGCTGACCAATCTGTTGATAAGCCTTTATCACTTCCATGATTACATCGTCAGTGGAAGCATAGTCGTCAGCAGTTTCGGCAGAACGAAAGAAGGGAACTTTAGCCCCTGCCTTCTTTGCAACCTGTGCAATTTCCTCATCATCTGTGGATACCATAACCTCATCAAAGACGCCGGAGGATAAGGCGGCTTCAATAGAATAACAGAGAATGGGTTTTCCGCAGAATGGCTTGATATTCTTGCGGGGAATTCGTTTGCTGCCACCACGGGCAGTGATAATAGCCAGATTTTTCGTGCTCATACACTTCTCCTGATTTTATGATACTTCGATTATACACCATTATTCATTGCAATCAAATAAAAATCTGTGATAAGATGTGCATAGGTGTATGCATTTAAAGCACAGAACAGTAGTAAGGAGCAGGAAAACATTGCAGAATACCAAAAAACGTATCTATATTTGTCATACCTTTTATCATGTATATATTGCCTGCCTGAAAGAGTTGAATCTTCCTGTAGGCGGTAATGGAGCGGTCAGAGGACAGGCTTCTTTGATGCTCAGTTCCATGTCAAATGATTTTGGCACACTTAAGGAAAGGGCAGAGAAATCCGGTCTCTTTGAGCGGGTCATCCCCTATGACGAAAAGGAAGAAAGCTTTTTTCCGGAGCTGGCCAAATATCATAAGGATAGAGGGAATATTTTGCTCAACATGCTTGCCAGAATAAAATTTACCAAACTGATGGGGAAGCTGCAGGCCCCCTTCGTGCCAGTGAATCTGAAAGAGTATGAGGATATTTATGTGTTTTGTGATTCAGATCCGATTGGGTATTATCTAAGCACACATAAGATTTACTATCATGCGTTGGAGGATGGACTGGACTGCATTCGCTACTATGATACTGCCCGCTATGACAACAGGGGACATTTTGAGTTGAAGGCATGGATGGCGGCGAGAAATCTTATTTTTATTCAGAACGGATATTCTAAATACTGTCTGGATATGGAAGTAAATGATATTTCCGTGTTGGAATATCCCTGCCCTAAATATATTGAGTGCCCCAGAGAAGCTTTGACCCGAAATCTGGGAGAGGAAGAAAAGAAAATTCTGGTGTCAATTTTTATAGAAAATATGGAAGAACTGGAACAAACCCTCACAAAGGGGGAAGGACATGAACACAAGGTACTGGTATTGTCGGAGCCGCTATGTGATCTGGAAACCAGAAAACAGATATTCAAAGACATTATTGCGGAATATGGCGAGATTGAGGGGCAAAAGGCACAGATTTTAATTAAGCCTCATCCAAGGGATGTACTGGACTATGGAAAGCTTTTTCCTGAACACATTGTACTGGACGGTAAATTTCCTATGGAAATTTTGAACTATGTAAAGGGACTTAGCTTCGACAGAGTGGTTACTGTTTTTACTGTTCCATCGGCAATTAAGTTTGCCAAAGAGAAGGTTTTTCTGGGCGAAGATTTTATGGATCGGTATGAAGCACCGGAAATTCACAGACAGAATGAGCAGATTTGAT
>CAMBLS010000017.1 GCA_945868485.1 uncultured Lachnospiraceae bacterium
ACCGTGTATTAATGGGGATACCTGAGCATTTTGACAATTCTCTTGCCAAAAGCTCTGCCTGATTATATCCACGTCTTCTTTTTCTTGACGGATGTGCCGGAACAGGTACCAAAGCATCCGGTCGAACAGAGGTAAGCCAGCTTTTCTTTTCTCTGTACAGCTCTTCTCCAAAAAATTTTGCATATTCCACTCTTCCTGCATATTTAAACCGGAAAATAGAGTCTGCCATGCTACCATAATCATATAGCGCAGTTCCCTGAATATAGTAATGATGTGTTCTTTTACAATCATTACAGTACTCCTGTTCATCACTTTTTAACTGTTTACCACATTTCATACAGTAAGGCTCTTTGATATATACAATCTTATGCCGGCATTTCCTACACACGTTTTCCCCTATCCTGTCTGTGATTCCATCACACACAGGGCATCGTGCCGGAAACAATAAATCCAATAGTATCTTTCCTAATGCCATTCGCCCTCCAGTTCCTCAATTTCTCTAATTCTGTCACACATACCTGTATACCTGTTATGCTGTTTTTCATTTCGAATCATCTCTTCTATGGTTTCCCTACTGCCCAAAATTGTGACACATTTTCTCGCACGGGTCACTGCGGTGTACAACAAATTCCTGTTAAACAACATTTTCGGACCTGTCAGAACCGGAAGAATTACCGCAGGATACTCACTACCCTGAGATTTATGTACAGTAACCGCATATGCAAGTTCAATTTCGTCCAGTGAAGAAAATGGGTATTCAATTCTTTTATGCTCATCATATTCCACCGTAAGCAGCTGTGCCGTATCGTTAATTTCCCTGACAATCCCCATGTCTCCATTGAATACTCCCATCC
The DNA here is from genome assembly GCA_945868485.1 of uncultured Lachnospiraceae bacterium. Classification (GTDB taxonomy): domain Bacteria; phylum Bacillota; class Clostridia; order Lachnospirales; family Lachnospiraceae; genus Suilimivivens. The sequence continues at coordinate 855 of CAMBLS010000017.1, forward strand.
CCTTATCTATGGGAATTCCATATCTGCTGACAATTTCCCAGGTTATCTGGTAGTTGTTTTTAATCTGCATTACCTTGTCACCTTCACGAAAAAGCCGTTCACCTGACAAGTATTCTTTTTTAGCAGGTGATGGCGGATTTAGATACTCCTGCAAAATTCCATTTAAAGTAATTGCACCCAAATTACCTTTTCGCATAGGAGTAAGCACCTGAATATCGTAAGATGTTGCAACTACATAGGGTGGAATTTTTTCCCTAATAAGCTGTATCATATGCTTGTATATGACATTTACGTCAGATCTTTCCAGAAAGAAAAAATCACTGCTCTTATTATTCAGCTCAATATTTTCTCCCCTGTTTATCTTATGGGCATTAATGACAATATCGCTCTCTCCTGCCTGTCGAAAAATCTTTTTCAGCATGACTACCGGAAAGGCTTTGCTGTCAATCAAATCCTGCAAAATCTGCCCCGGTCCTACACTGGGGAGCTGGTCCACATCCCCCACCATAATCAATCTTGTCCCCACCGTGACCGCCTCAAGAAGCGCTTTAAACAAATGAATATCCACCATAGACATTTCATCTATAATAATCACATCAGCCTCAAGGGGATTTTCCTCATTTCTTTCAAACCCTGCCTGTCTTCCCTCCTCCGCAGCGCCATTGATCTCCAGAAGTCTGTGTATGGTACGTGCTTCATAACCGGTAGCCTCTGTCATTCTCCTTGCTGCTCTCCCTGTAGGCGCTGCCAGTAAAATATCCATGCCTTCCGTCTCAAAATAGCGAATAATAGTGTTAATTGTGGTAGTTTTCCCCGTTCCCGGTCCACCTGATAAAATCATAAGTCCGGATTTTACGCTTTGCAGAACGGCCTGCTTCTGCATATCATCTAACCTGATATTCTGCTCCTCCTCTAAGGACTGCAACAGTTTTCTTACCTTTTCCTCTTCGCAGGGAAGCAGTTCTTCTTCCATTGTCACATTCAGATCATGAAGCATCCTTGCACAGCGAAGCTCGGCATAATAGTATGACGATGCGTAAACTCTTTGTTCCCCATCTTTTATTTTAATTACAAGCTTCCTATCCATAGCAAGATTGGAAAGTTGTGGCATAATGGCATCTTGCGGTAACATCAGAAGCTCTGCTGTCCGTTCTCTTAACAGTTCTTCCGGAAAACAAGTATGTCCATCCGCTGCCGCCTGTAAAAGGACATACAAAATTCCACTTCGAATACGATAATCAGAGTCCGTATGAATTCCTATTTTGGCAGCAATTTCGTCCGCAATTTTAAATCCAATTCCTTCAATATCTTCTGCTAAGCGGTATGGATTTTCGTTCATAACGCTGTATAAATCCATACCATAACGATTGTAAATTTTCACCGCCAACGTATTGGAAATTCCATATCTTTGTAGGAACACAAAGGCTTCTCTCATATCCTTTTTTTCAATCATCTGAAGTGCTATTTCTCTTGCCTTGCGCTCACTAATTCCTTTAACCTCTGACAGCCGTTCCGGTTCCTCTTCAATGATTCTGAAGGTATCACTTCCAAATCTTTTTACAATCCTGGCTGCTAATGCCTCGCCTATTCCTTTAATTGCTCCTGAACCTAGATAACGTTCCATGCTGACTGCATCATCAGGTGCAACTACACGACATTTTTCCACCTTAAGTTGATGTCCGTATATAGGATGCTCCACATAACTTCCCTCTAACTCTAGAGTTTCACCCGCTTCCACAGACCGGAAGCTTCCTACACAGACCAATTCTTCTCCCTCGCAGATTAGTGAAAGAACTGTATATCCGTTTTCCTTCTTATAATAAATGATATGATCCACATAGCCTTTGACAGTTTCCACCCAAGCCTCCTGTAAAAAGGCTGCCAAACAAAACGGTTTCCCGTTTCATTTTAGCAGCCCCTATTTTATATCCTTTGTATTATTTATAAATTATAATTACGTTTCATCTGCTCATACAACGTCTGAGCAAGTCCCAATCCCTGAAGTTCTGTGGAAGTAGACGCAAGCTTTTGAATTGCATTGTCCTGAAAATAATCTACCAGATTACTGTTAGGATCACTACCCTCATCGGACTTCACACAATCCACAGTTTTCTGCATCTCTTTGAAAACCTGCTCCAGAAAATATGCTTCAAACTGTTTACAGGCATCTAAAAGCTCATCATCTGTTGCCTGCGTATAATCTGTACCATTAATGGTTTCTTTCAGCTTAGCTTCTGCCGTACTCTGATCCTTCAGATAATCTGTGTACATAGATGAAATTCCACTGATGTCCATATCCATACCATGCCTTTCCTAATAGAAGCTTCTTTTAATTCTGACTATCTCTTATTAACGTTTCAAATTGTTGGCAGTCTGCATCATTTCATCAGTTGTAGTAATTGCCTTGGAATTCATTTCATATGCACGCTGCGCCACAATCAGATTAACCATTTCATCTGCCACCTGTACATTGGAGCCTTCCAAATATCCCTGAACCATCTTGCTCTTTGTAACGTTCCTGTTGGTTGCTTCATTCAAAACAGCACCGCTGGCCGGTGTTGCTGCCCAGAGAGTATCTCCTTTTCTTTCAAGACCACCGGGATTATTAAACTGATACATCCCAATCGTAACTCCCAGCGACACCGGATTATTATTTGCATTAGGATAACAGATTGTACCGTCAGCCGTAATGGTAACCTTGCTGGTAACATAATTAGAATTTAAAGTAATAGTTTGCCCCGTTGAGCTTAAAACTGGAAGACCATCCTGATTCGTCAGAATCATGCTTCCTGATCCATTTGTTGCCCATGTAAAATCACCATTTCTGGTATAATATGTATTCCCATCACTCCCGCGAATAGCGAAATATCCTTCCCCTTCAATAGCAAATGCTGTATCACTATTGGAAGAAAGCAAGCTTCCCTGTGAAAAAATCGAATTAATGGAAGAATTTCTTACACCCAAACCTACCTGAGAGCTTGTTGGCTTAGGGTCTCCGTTTGCCGTGGTAGTTGCAGTCTGCAGGGTCTGATACAACAGTGATTTAAACTGTGCCACCTGAGACTTATAGCCTACTGTGTTTACGTTGGCAAGGTTATTTGCAATTGTGTCCACATTTGTCTGCTGAGCATTCATACCTGTTGCCGCTGACCATAAACTTCTAACCATAGACTACCTCCTTAAATTCTACCAAGCTGATTTGCTGCAATATCCAATGTGCTGTCATAAGTGGTAATAACTTTCTGATTACTTTCATAGGCGCGGGAAACCGTAATCATGTTAACCATTTCCGTAACTACAGATATGTTAGAGGTTTCCAGATATCCCGAATATACCTGTGCTGCCGCATCTGTTTCCTCAGCGCCGTCAACCGGCTCAAAATAATTTTCACCATAGCGTTTCAGATAATTATAATCTTCAAAGTCTGTAACTTGGAGAGTTGCAACAACTCTGCCATCCTGAATAATCTGTCCGCTGGTGTTAATCTCCGACTTCTTGAGTGGATCCAGTTTAACAGGGGATCCATTTGTGTCCAAAACTGCATCTCCATCCTGAGTAACCAGATTTCCTTCCTGTGTCAGGGTAAAGTTACCATCTCTCGTGTATTTCACGGAACTTTCTCCTGACTTGTTTGTAAATTCAACTGCAAAAAATCCTTTATCCGTAAGTGCCAAATCAAAGGTGTTTCCTGTATTTTTCATGGGTCCCTGCGAAAAGTCCGTATACCCTTCGCCTATCTTTACGCCGGGATGATTGTACCCAATTCTTTTTGCCAATTGATATCCTTCCGAAGAGTCTTTAATCTTATATGCAAGTATTGCATCAAAAGACTGGCTGGTCGCCCCTTCCTTCTTAAAACCATTGGTATCTGCATTCGCCAGATTGTTCGTAAGTACATCCATCCTGTGCTGTTCATTGAGCATGCCTGTGTAGGCGGTATACAATCCTTTTACCATTCAAACACCTCTCTGGAAAATCTATTCCTCTCTGTATCCGGCAAGGAACTCAACATATTTTCCTGTGCCAATCGCAACTGCTGTCATAGGATCTTCCGCTGTCATAGTATTGATTCCTGTCTTTTCTGCAATCAAATCCTCAAGTCCACGCAGAAGACTTCCACCTCCCGTAAGAACGATACCTCTGTCTGCAATATCTGCAGCAAGTTCCGGCGGCGTCTTTTCAAGCACACTGTGAATGGTTTCAATAATCTGTGCAGTTGTCTCTCTAAGTGCCTCTTCTGTTTCCTCTGAGGATACCTTTACTGTCTTAGGAAGTCCTGTAACCAGATTACGTCCTCTAACATCCATATAATCTACTTCGGCACGCGGAAATGCGGAGCCGATTTTTATTTTAATATCCTCTGCTGTTCTTTCTCCAATCAGCAGATTGTGCTTTTTACGCATGTATCTTACAAGTGCTTCGTCAAAGTCATCTCCTGCAATCTTAATGGATGCACTGACAACTGTACCACCTAAAGAGATAACGGCAATATCAGAAGTTCCACCTCCGATATCAACAATCATATTTCCACAGGGTCTTGAAATATCAATACCTGCACCGATTGCTGCTGCAATAGGCTCTTCAATAATAGAAACCTCTCTTGCGCCGGCCTGCAAAGTTGCATCCTCAACCGCTTTCTTTTCCACCTCAGTAACACCACTGGGAACGCAGACTGCAATCCTTGGCTTTCTGAATGTTTTTTTACCAAGCGCCTTCTGAATAAAATATTTCATCATCTGCTCTGTCACTCTGTAATCAGAAATAACTCCCTGACGCAGAGGACGGACAGCAACGATGTTCCCAGGCGTTCTTCCAAGCATCAGCCTTGCATCCTCTCCAATTGCTTTAATCTTGTTGGTGTCTCTATCAAAAGCTACAACTGAAGGCTCTTTGAGGACAACTCCTCTTCCTCTGATGTAGACCAAAATGCTGGCGGTTCCCAAGTCGATTCCGATATCTGTGTACTGCATTGCTTTGTTCCCCTTTCTATGAGCGATCTATTATAAAATTTTAATAATCATACACATACAAAATTATTATAACCCATAGAAAAGCATTTTCAAAGAGATTTCACAAAAAATTAATAAAAATGGACGCGGCAATCAAAACGGTTCCATCCGTCCAAACTGCTGCATCCATGCTTTGATACATTTATCGGTACTTTTCCAAATTATCTTTATACTTTTTCAACATTTTTTTCACATATAGTCCGGTATGAGATTTAGGGCTTTCGGCAACTTCCTCCGGCGTACCACAGGCAACTACCTCTCCTCCCCGATCACCACCATCTGGTCCCATGTCAATGATATAGTCTGCGGTCTTGATTACATCAAGATTATGCTCTATCACCACAACCGTATTGCCTCCATCTGCAAGTCTGTGCAGAATTTCAACCAGCTTATGCACATCGGCAAAATGCAGACCGGTAGTTGGCTCGTCCAAAATGTAAATGGTATTTCCCGTGCTTCTCTTACTAAGCTCTGTAGCCAGTTTAATTCTCTGCGCTTCTCCCCCTGACAAGGTGGTAGAAGGTTGTCCAAGCTTCACATAGGAAAGTCCTACATCGTTTAAGGTCTCTATCTTACGGCGTATGGATGGCACGTTTTCAAAGAATGATACTGCTTCCTCCACAGTCATTTCAAGAACATCATAAATATTTTTCCCTTTATACTTAACCTCCAGCGTTTCCCGGTTGTATCGCTTTCCTCCACAAACCTCACAGGGCACATAGACATCCGGGAGGAAATGCATTTCAATTTTAATGATACCGTCGCCGCCGCAGGCCTCACATCGCCCGCCCTTTACATTAAAACTGAAACGTCCCTTTTTATAACCTCTCGCCTTTGCATCCGGTGTACCCGCAAACAGATCCCGTATCATATCAAAAACACCGGTATAAGTTGCTGGATTAGAACGAGGTGTCCTTCCAATAGGTGACTGATCAATATCAATGACCTTATCCAGCTTCTTAATACCCGCAATATTCTTATGCTTTCCAGGAATTGTTCTTGCCCTGTTCAAATCCCTTGCCAATCGTTTATAAAGAATTTCATTTACCAAGGAACTCTTACCTGAACCGGAAACACCTGTTACGCAGGTTAGCACACCTAAAGGAATATTTACAGAAATATTTTTAAGGTTATTTTCCTGTGCCCCACTGACCGTCAGCCAATCCTTGGGCTTACGTCTTGTTTCAGGCACTGGCACCTGTTTTTTTCCACTTAAATACTGACCGGTAATGGATTCTTCCACCTCCATAATCTCCTGCGCAGTCCCCTTGGCCACCACCTGTCCGCCATGAGAACCAGCGCCTGGACCAATATCTACAATATAATCTGCTTCCAGCATGGTATCTTCATCATGCTCCACCACAATCAGTGTATTACCAAGATCACGCAAATTTTTTAGGGTATTCAGAAGCTTATCGTTATCCTTCTGATGCAGTCCGATACTGGGTTCGTCCAGAATATAGCATACACCCACAAGCCCGGAACCAATTTGTGTCGCCAATCGTATCCTTTGTGCTTCCCCTCCCGAAAGGGTTCCTGTTGCCCTCGACAAGGATAGATATTCTAATCCAACATCAATCAGAAATCCCACTCTTGCATTAATTTCCTTAAGTACCTGTTTTCCAATCAACTGTTGCTGGCTGGAAAGCTCCATACTCTCAAGGAATCTGTGAAGATCGCGAATAGACATGGATGTAATTTCATATATATTTTTATCACAGACTGTAACAGCCAGAGATTCCTTTTTTAGTCTCATGCCGCCACATTCTTTACAGGGTGTAATACGCATAAAGGTTTCATATTCCTGCTTAATTATATCAGACCCTGTCTCCCGATACTTTCTTTCCATATTTCGGATAAGCCCTTCAAATGCAACCGGATAAATGCCTTCACCTCTTTGCCCTTTATAATGAACTTTTACTTCTGCACCGTCAGTACCATGTATTAATATGTGATATGCTTCCTCGGAAAGCTCTTCCACAGGGGTATCCAAACTAAATTGATACTCCTTCGCAAGTGCTGTAAGTACAGCATTGGTAAAACTACCGGACTCATTACAGGATTGCCATCCCATTACCTGAATTGCGCCCTCGTTAATACTCAGAGTTTTATCGGGGATCATTAAATCCGGATCAAATTCCATCTTGTAACCCAGTCCAAAACACACTGGGCATGCTCCAAAGGGATTATTAAAGGAGAAGCTTCTAGGTTCGATTTCATTAATACTAATACCGCAATCAGGGCAGGCAAAGCTTTGGCTAAAATTAATGGTTTCTCCATTAATCACATCCACCATAAGCAAGCCCTCAGCCAATGCTAAAACACTTTCCACCGAGTCAGTCAGTCTTCTTTCTATTCCGGCTTTAACAATCAGACGGTCAACCACAATTTCTATATTATGCTTAATGTTTTTATCCAGTTTAATCTCTTCTGTCAATTCGTATAGATTTCCATCCACACGTACACGTACGTATCCACTTCTCTTAGCGCGCTCAAATATTTTAGTATGTTCTCCCTTTCTGCCTCGCACTACGGGAGCCAGCAGTTGGAGCTTCGTACCTTCCGGCAGCTCCATAATCTGATCCACCATTTGGTCTACGCTCTGACGCTTAATCGCCTTTCCGCATTTCGGACAATGGGGAATTCCGATTCTTGCATAAAGGAGACGGAAATAGTCATAAATCTCTGTTACAGTTCCCACCGTTGAACGTGGATTTCTGTTAGTGGACTTCTGATCAATAGAAATTGCAGGTGAGAGTCCGTCTATCTTTTCCACGTTTGGCTTTTCCATCTGCCCCAAAAATTGTCTTGCATAGGAAGAAAGGGATTCCATATATCTTCTCTGACCTTCTGCATAAATGGTATCAAAAGCCAGCGAAGACTTTCCCGAACCAGAAAGACCCGTAAGTACCACCAGCTCATTTCTGGGAATGTCTACATCCAAGTTTTTCAGATTATGTTCATTAGCGCCCCGAATCTTAATGTATTCCCGAGGCCGCATTCGGGGGATTTCCACATGTTGATCTGATAACTTCATTTATCTACCATACCTTTCTATTTCTTATTTTTTCTTTCATCGTCATCCAGCTCTTTTAACTTGATTTTCAGCTCTACCATCTTATCCCGAAGCTCTGCTGCCGATTCAAAATTAAGATCTGCCGCAGCTTTTTTCATTTGCTTTTCAATTTGAGCAATCAGCTTCTCAAGTTCCTTGCGACTCATGGACTCAGGATCCTTCTCAAACTGCAGTTCTTCTTTGGCAATAACCTTTGAGATACTAATCAAATCACGCACTGCCTTTTTGATTGTCTGTGGAGTAATGCCATGCTCTTCATTATACTTCTGCTGAATGCCTCGTCTTCTGTTAGTTTCTTCGATTGCCGCCTGCATGGAATCCGTTATACTGTCTGCGTACATAATAACGTGACCTTCTGCATTTCTTGCCGCACGCCCAATGGTCTGAATCAGGGATGTTTCTGAACGCAGAAACCCTTCCTTATCAGCGTCCAAAATTGCCACCAGAGAAATTTCCGGAATATCAAGACCTTCTCTGAGCAGATTGATTCCTACCAATACATCAAACACGTCTAGACGCATATCTCTGATAATCTGCGCCCGTTCCAAAGTATCAATATCAGAATGAAGGTATTTAACCCTGATTCCCACATCATTCATATAATCTGTCAAATCTTCCGCCATCCGCTTGGTTAATGTGGTAACCAGAATCTTGTTGTGCTTTTCCGTTTCCTTATTTATTTCAGCTACCAGATCATCTATCTGCCCTTCTACGGGACGCACTGATATCTCCGGATCGAGTAGTCCGGTAGGTCGAATAATCTGCTCTGTACGAAGCAGTTCATGCTCCTGTTCATAAGTGGACGGTGTTGCAGACACAAACATCATCTGATCGATGTGTTCCTCAAACTCCGCAAAACATAAAGGACGATTATCAAGCGCCGACGGAAGCCTGAAACCATAATCCACCAATGTAGTCTTACGAGACCTGTCTCCCGTATACATAGCACCGATCTGAGGAATTGTCATATGAGATTCATCTATAATCATCAAAAAATCATTTCCGAAATAATCCAACAGACAGTGCGGAGGCTCCCCGGCTTTCATACCACTCAAATGCCTAGAGTAATTTTCGATGCCCGAACAGAAACCTGTTTCCCTGAGCATTTCAATGTCAAAATTAGTACGTTCCGAAATCCTCTGTGCTTCCAAAAGCTTGTCTTCACTTTTAAAGAAGCGAACTCGTTCCTCCAGTTCATCTTCTATATTCTTACATGCCACATTAATCTTCTCCTGAGGCACGACATAATGAGAGGCTGGGAAAATTGCAATGTGCTCCAGCACAGCATGCACCTGTCCGGTAAGTGGATCTGTTTCTGTTATCCTGTCTATCTCATCACCAAAAAATTCAATTCTGATCAGATAATCTCCACCCTGGGCAGGATAAACCTCTACAACGTCACCTCTTACACGAAAACATCCTCTGTCTAGATCCATATCATTTCGGTCATATTGAATGTCAATCAGCTCTCTGATAACCTGATCCCTGTCCTTAGTCATTCCAGGACGCAGAGACACAATCATCCCCTGATAATCATCAGGGCTGCCCAAGCCATAAATACAGGATACGCTGGCAACCACAATCACATCCTTTCGCTCGGAAAGAGAAGCTGTGGCTGAAAGTCTGAGCTTGTCAATTTCATCATTGACAGAAGAATCCTTAGCAATATAGGTATCCGATGAGGGTACATATGCCTCTGGCTGATAATAATCATAGTAAGACACAAAATATTCTACCGCATTTTCTGGAAAAAATTCTTTAAATTCTCCGTAAAGCTGCCCTGCCAGAGTCTTATTATGTGCAATAATCAAAGTAGGCTTATTCAATGCCGCAATGACATTTGCCATAGTAAAGGTTTTTCCGGAACCGGTTACTCCAAGCAGTGTCTGAAATTGATTTCCCTGCTTAAATCCCTTAACTAAATCGTCAATTGCCTGAGGTTGATCACCTGTAGGTTTGTATTCTGATACTAATTTAAAATGATCCATATATCCCTTTCACTTTCTCTCAATCATCTGCTTGCTATTATATCAAAACAGATAAAAAAAGTACAGGACAAAAATCGAACTTTTGTTCTGCACTTTATAATTATCCAATTACTATTTTATTTTTCCTTCCAGAATTTCAATTGCCTTTTCTACTTGATTGTCTATCCCCTCTGCCTGCGCTGCCTCATAATCATATTCAAGTTCAATATCCGGTTCAATTCCAACACCATGAATGTTTCTTCCTGCAGGCGTGTAATAGGCACTGACCGTAAGCTTCAATGCCGTACCATCATCCAGACTATGTATTTGCTGAACGATTCCCTTTCCATATGTAGTTGTTCCAATCACAGTTCCCTTGTTATAATCCTGAATGGCACCTGCAAGCAATTCGGAAGCACTGGCAGAATACTGGTTGACCAGAACCACCAGTGGAACTTCAAGCTCGTGCTCTCCATCACAGGTATACTCCTTGCGATTACCATACTTATCTTCCGTATAAACAATCAACCCTTGCGGCAAAATTTTTCTTGCAATTTCCACAACCGCATTCACATCACCACCAGGATTGCTTCGAAGGTCGAGAATCAGTCCCTTCATCCCGTCTTCTCTGAGTACAGCCATCGCCTCTGTGTATTGATCCACTGTCACATCATCAAATTCCTGAATTCTAAGATAACCAATGTGATCTGTATCCTCCAAAATACCACTTGCCACAGTAGTGGTCTCAATCAGCTTTCCTCTAATCACATCAAACTCAAGGAAATCCGCTTCACCTTCCCTGTAAATAGTCAGATGAACTGTAGTGCCTTCTCTTCCTTTTACCAGATTAACCACCTGTGTAAGGCTGAGATTCCGAGTTGATTCTCCATCTACCTCGTTAATCAAATCTCCTTCTCTAAGTCCTGCTTCCTGTGCCGGAGATCCATCCATAACACCACTGATGATTGCCATATTCGCCTGCTTATCTAATGAAATATAAGCACCAATACCATATGATATTCCTTTATTACTGTTTAGAGCCTCCTCCAATTCTTCCTTTGTATAATATTCAGAGTAAGGATCTCCAAGAGCTTCTACCATTCCCTTGTAAATCCCATCCTGAAGATCCTGTGAAGAAACATCATCCTCATAAAAATAATAATTGTCAATGGCAGCTTCTATGGTTTGGATCTTCTGGAGTGTTTCCGTATTGATGATACTGCTGCCTTTTGCCCCAGTGCCAGCCTGTGTTCCTCTGATTGCGAACAGTCGAAACCCAATGATTCCAGCACAAATTCCCGCCAGGATCAATATCGTTCCCAACACTCCCACTAGGATACCATTTCGAAAACCTTTTACATTTTTCTTCTCATTTTCTTCCTTTATTACTTCTACTTCCTCTGGTCTATCCAACAAAAATCGCTCCATTCTTTGCCAAATATTATCCTCGCAAATATTGCCAAGGGTTTACATAGCTTCCGTTCAGGCGGACACTGAAATGCAGATGGTTACCTGTAGAACGCCCAGTGCTTCCTACAGCTGCAATCTTCTGCCCCTTTGTCACTTCTGTTCCTTTAGAGACATATAATGCCGAAGCGTGCATATAGATGGTATACAATCCGTCCCCATGATCTATCATAATGTAATTACCCATACTACTATTATAGTCTGCAGCAACCACTTTCCCATCGTATACTGCTAAAATCGGACTTCCACCCGGTGCCGCCAGGTCAACCCCGTTGTGAAACTGTTGGATTCCGAGAATCGGATGTGTACGGGTTCCATAATCATCAGAAATTCTGCTAGAGGAAGGGGCTGGCCATGTGAAAACACCACCATCATATTTCCGCCCCTGTTCAGCCGCGAGCCTCTTTCTTTCTTCTGCTACTGCTGCCTCCAGCGCTTTAATCGTCTCATTCTGCGTAGCAATATCTGCCTCATATTCTTTAATTGCCTGTTCCTTATTCTTAATATCAGAAGAAACATTATAGATTTCCTGCTCTTTTACTGCTATTAGCGCATTCAGAGAGGCTTCTTCCTCTTCAACGGTTGCCTTAGCTTCATCAAGAACAGTTTTTTCCTCTTCCAGACTTTCTTTACAGAGAGCCACATATTCTGCATAAGCCACATACTCATCCAGCATTTTCCTGTCATAGGAGGAAAGCATCTCAATGTAATCAGCTTTATTCAACATCTCGCCAAAGCTTTCCGCCGAAAAAACAAGCTCCATATACAGCATATCACCCTTTTCGTACATAAACTTGATTCGGGATTTCATGGCTTCATACTGTGCCTGCTGTACTGCAAGCGCCTCCTCAAGCTCTTTTGTCTTTTGGGTAATCTGTTCTTTTTTTTCTGCGATTAATTTCTTAAGTTCATCAATCTTTGCTTGAATGGTCACAAGATCAGCATCCAGTTCTGCCACATAATTAGTAAGATTAGCCTTGGAGGTTTCTAACTGCTTCTTCAATTCCTTCACATTTGTGAGCCCACTCTGCAGAGCCTTCTTTTCCTCTTTCGCTTTGCTGATCTCTTCTTCCTTCTTTTTGATACTTTCATTTGTCAGCTCGCTGGCATAGGCAGAGGTTTCATAGGTTCCAGCAATACCCGTCACCATCAAAAGACAAAGCAAGACACAGAGTGCTCTTTTCCATTGTTTCATTCTACACATAATCCTCTATCACACTCTCAGGTGTTTTCTAACTGTTGTAATGCTTCCCAGAAAACCGATGCCCACTCCCATTGCAATCGATATAGGAAGCAAGCTGCTGAAAATTGTTTCTACTGAAAGGAATGACAATAACTGTGATAAAGTAGCGAATTTTGCTACAATATATTCAATTACCTTATTGTAAAGAACATAAATAATTCCTACCGGAATCAGTGCACCAATCACACCAATCAACATACCTTCAATGACGAATGGGGAACGTACAAAAAAGTCCGTAGCTCCAATATACTTCATAATTGTGATTTCTTCCTTACGGACAGAAATACCGATGGTTACCGTATTACTGATAAGGAAAATCGACACTGCAAACAAAATCGCAATAATTCCTACAGAAATATAAGCCACAAGTGCATTTACACCCGTCAGGGTAGAGGCGGTAATCTCCGATCTGTTTACTGTCCTGATTCCCTCTACACCCTCTAAGTAGGTAACCAATGCCGGCTGCATAGATACATCGTTTAAGTATATTTCATAACTTGCAGAATCAGCTAACGGGTTTTCCGTAAACCCATCTGCATATTCGCCTAAATATTCTTCCTTAAAGCCTTCCCATGCTTCATCAGCGGAAATAAAGTTTTTCTTTGACACCTCAGGACGTTTATCAATCAGTGCACCTATTTCTTCTATCTTTTCCTGACTGATTCCTTCATCAAAAAAGACTGTAACAGAGACTCCCTCCTGCGCAGTTTTTACGATATTCTGGAAGTTTAAAATGATAGAATAGAAAAGCCCAAACAGGAATAGACAGGCACCAATTGTTGCAACAGATGCCAGTGAAAACCATTTATTTCTGAATATATTAATGACTCCCTGTTTGATGGTATAAAAAAATGTACTAATCCTCATCGATATAACCACCTTTTTCTTCGTCGCTTACAATGACGCCTTTCTTCATGGTAACAACACGCTTCTGCATTGCATTAACGATTTCGCGGTTATGAGTTACCACCAACACCGTCGTTCCATTTTCATTAATCTGCTCAAGAAGCTTCATAATTTCCCATGAGTTCTTGGGATCAAGATTTCCTGTAGGCTCATCTGCCAGCAGGATGCTTGGACGATTTACAAGCGCTCTTGCAATCGCCACTCTCTGTTGCTCACCTCCGGATAACTGTCTGGGCTTTGCCTTATATTTTCCTGCAAGTCCCACAGTCGCAAGGATACTTGGCACGTTTCTCTTAATATCTTTATTGGAAACCTGTATAATTCTCTGTGCAAAAGCCACATTTTCATATACATTTCTATCTTTCAGCAAACGGAAATCCTGAAAAACAATTCCCAGATTTCTTCTGAATTTCGGTATTTTTCTATGGCGGATATGAACAAGATCATATCCCATAACATTAATATCACCCGATGTAGGCACGAGCTCACGCAAAAGGAGTTTAATCATGGTTGACTTACCAGAGCCACTGTCACCAACAATAAACACAAACTCTCCCTTTTTAATATGTAAGTCCACACCGTTAAGCGCCGGAGCACCTGTTGCATACGCCTTACTTACATTATTTAATGTAATAATTTCATCATTTGCGGATGTTTGATTTCTTTTCCTTCTTCCTTTTAATTCGTTCTTCGCCAAGATAATTCACCACCTGTATTTTGATACTTAATCTTAATATTCGAAACTTTCCATATAATTCATATACTTCACTACCATAAGTGCAATTCTGAAAGTAATAGCGTCTTCAAAGACACGGAGATCCAATCCGGTGCTTTTTTGCAGCTTATCCAGCCGATATACCAGCGTATTCCTGTGAATGAAAAGCTGTCTGGATGTCTCAGAAACATTTAAACTGTTTTCGAAGAATTTATTGATTGTAGTCAGTGTCTCTTCGTCAAACTCTTCAGGACTTCTTCCTCCAAATATCTCTTTAATAAACATCTTACACAGCGGAATAGGAAGCTGGTAAATCAAACGTCCTATTCCAAGTTCACTATAGGCAATGATATTTCTCTCATCAAAGAAAATCTTTCCTACGTCCATAGCCATTTTGGCTTCCTTATAGGAACGACTGACTTCTTTTATCTCTTTCACAACCGTACCATAAGCAATCCGTATTCCTGTCATTCCTTCTTTTTCAAGGAAAGCTTCCATGCTGCTTGCAGCTTTTTCAATCTCTTTTGCGCTATCTCCTTCAGATAAGTCCTTAACCACAATTACATTATTTTCATCTACCGCTGTAATGAAGTCCATACTGTTACTGCCAAAGAAGGTCCTCATTGCTTCCAATACATTACTGTCTTTTCCATTATCAGTTTCAATAATCATAACCACACGTTTCACATCTGTCTGAATATGAAGCTTTTTTGCGCGACTGTAAATATCTATCAAAAGCAAATTATCAAGCAGAAGATTCTTAATAAAATTATCCTTATCAAATCGTTCCTTATAGGCTACCAGCAGATTCTGTATCTGAAATGCTGCCATTTTACCTACCATATATACATCTTCCCCAGTTCCCGCTGCAATCAGAACATATTCAAGCTGCTGCTCATCGTAAATTTTGAAATACTGGTATCCCCGTATTTCCTGGGAATCAGCAGGAGATTTCGCAAATTCTACTGTCTCCGGTCCACACCCGGTTATGCTTGCAGATGTAGATGCTGCTTCCTTGCCATCTGTGTCCATAACGCAGAAATCAACCCTGGCTATCGTTTTAAGCCCTTCGATTGTATTTTGTAAAATTTGATTAGAAATCATGTCCCCTCCCCTTCTGCACAGTCCCAAACTGCTATGCAAATTAAACAATATTTCTTATGTATCAATGTACTCCCCAACAAACTTCTTTTTTCATTTTAATATGAATGTACAAAAAAATCTACCTGTATTTGTGATTTTTTTGTGTAGTTTTCATGCTTTTTGAAGGTTTTTCCCACATAATCTGTCTATGCAACCTACACAAAACAAGCCGGTAAAATATGGACAGCATAACATTCCATTTCTTACCAGCCTATGTTATAATGGGAACACAGGAAAGGAGTGATCAAATGAATATTCCTGAATTATCAACAGCTTTGGCAAATGTACAGCTCACAAACCAGGTAGGAGTCGCCGTTTTAGGCAAGGCAATGGAAAGCTCTGAAACCGCAGGAAAAAGCCTGATTAATATGATGGATCGCTCCATGGAGTTATCCGTCAACCCTAATATCGGCAGCAACTTTGATATGATGGTTTAACTGTTAAAATGACAGTCCCATCCCTATCAGAGCTTTGGACACCAAAATTGGTATTATACCTGACATCATGCCAACACAAAGGATAAGAGCCAGTACAAAAGGTACTGTGACCATCTTATCCTTTTTTTCTTTTCTCTCTTTCCAAATGAGGGATAAGATTCCCGGTCTCCCTTCATGATTCCCTATCCATACTAATACTGCAATGGCAAGAGGAAGGGTAATCGCCGTCAACATCAAATACGCCGCAACACTTAAGATAAGCATTTCCGTTGTAACCGCCGCCGTCTGTTCACCAAACATATCCGGATTTGCCCTCATAATAAAATACATCATTGTCACTTGACTCCCATTAATCACACCATGATATAGTATGGATGCCCACAGACTTCCTGTACTTTTCAAAAGAAGCACCGAAAAGATCCCCACAGCAAATGCGTACGCTGCCTGGTTGAAATTCATATGCATAAACGCAAAAACTACTGCCGAAAGTATCATTGCTTTAAAAACGCTCCCTGATTTTTCATAGGAATGGAAAAAAGCTCCCCTGCAGGCGATTTCCTCCATTACAGGCGCAACAATTCCTATTGAAAGGTACAATAATCCATAAGGCATCTGAGCTGCATTCATAGTATCCATCATTATTACCACTTCATTCTCTACCCAAAATTGAGTAATCAGATTCAGCAATGTCAAAAAAGGCATACTCAAAAAAGTAAACAGAACAATCATCCCTGCAGTACCTGGCTTTATTCTATGGAAATCCATAAAGGACACCGTTTTTTCCCCGGAAACAACTACAAATAGAATAACCGGCAAAACGAGAATCAGTTCGCATAAAAGGTTATTCCAAAAAAGATTATTTCTTATGGCATCAGGAAGCAGCATAAAGCCAAAAGAAAATACAGTATATATAATAATCGTAATCAGAAATGACCAGTTTGCCCTTTTGCTGTTCATTTGAAACCTCCATTTCAAACTCTTCTTATACCATCAGGTTCTATCACAATTAATCTCTGCTTATACAGATTTCCTACTGCCCGTTTGAATTCATTCTTGCTCATCCCAGTTGCTTCTCTGATGTATTCAGGATCTGCCTTGTCATTAAAGGGAATCCTTCCCCCTTCTTCCTCCAACATTTTCAAGATTTTCTCTGCATCTGTATTGATCTGTAGATAAGCCTTTTCACGGAGACTTAAGGTAAGCTTTCCATCCGCAAGTACCTCTGCAACTCTCGCCTTTATATGATCTCCTACTTTAACACCTGATGCCGGCTCTTTCCTTGGAATCAATGCCTGATAGCAATGATCCACCGCCACAAATACTCCATACTTTTCATGGATCTCATAGACCACACCTTCCACCTGGTCATCCTTACGGTATGGGCTGTCTATCCGCAAATAGGGCTCTACTTTCATAGTGGTACATAAACGCCCGCTTTTATCAATATAGAGCGCAACCAAATATTCTTTTCCAGGCATCACCCTTGTTGTCTGCTCTTTAAACGGAAGCAACAGATCCTTTTCCAGAGTCCATCCGAGAAAAGCACCAATTTTACTGACTTCCTTTACTTTGAGCACTGCCAGTTCTCCTACAGAAAGCTCCGGTGTTCTGGTGGTTGCAATAAGCCTGTCCTTGGAGTCTCTGTAAATAAATACCCTCATCTTATCTCCCAGCTTCACATTTTCCGGCACTTCCTTGCCCGGCAGGAGCACCTTCTCCACGCCATTCTTTCCCGCTTCGGCATCTGAGAGATATACACCAAAGTCAACCTTCTTAACAATAACCAGTTCCTGAGTTTCTCCTAATCTAATCACGTCCCGCTATTTCCTTTCTCCCTCTAGTTCCACAATACAACAGATATTTTCATCCTGATCCTTTAAAGCTACCACATATTTTTCGTCCTGTGTCATGGATACATAAGGGATCAACACATCATTTAAGTATACCTGCTTTCTATATTCTGCCCGAAGCTGCTTGATCGGATATTTCTGCATCAGACTGTCTATGGCAATTCTCACATACTGTCCATTATTTACATGATGATTCGTATCCAGATGATGTACCCTAATCTGTACCGCCTCTCTCCTTTGCGCATTTTCAGGAATCAGAATTTTTCTGGGTGCATAATCCATTTCCAACTTATTCTCCAATGTATATGCCTTCATCATCTCATCAGAAGGTTTTATCGGTTTAAAGCTCTCCGTATCTAAAAGACTCCAAATGCTGTTGGCACAGGCAAGTCTGTTTCCATCCTGATCTGTCATCAGGAAATTACGATACCCTATGAATCCCTTAAAGTCATAGGGCGCTGTTCCTATCGTCACCACTTCTCCCAGCTTGGGGTACCTTTCTACTACAATCTGCCAGGAGGACATTACCCATACCATATGTCGATCCTTTAAATATTCTACCCCAAGTCCCAAATCCTCAGAATGAAAAGTGGAGCAATCCTGAAAATAATCCAGTAGTGATTCTATTTTTAAATGTCCTGTTTCATCCAATTCACTATATCTGATTCTGCTTTGATAATTATACATGTTTTGCCTTTCTATTTCCTATTTCAGTGTTTTTCGTCTGCTCCGCAGACGCCTATTTCTTTTGCGTTTCAAGACTCGCAAACCCGCGCTTTACAGCGCTTCTTTGTCTGCTCCGCAGACGGTTTGCTCGTTAATGGCGCAAGAAAAACAAATGTCTGCTTCGCAGCCGCTTGTTTTTCTTTTGCGCTCATTATATCATGAACTCTTGTAAAGAAACAGCATCTTATTTTCTTTTTAAGAAGAAGAGTCCTATCAGATCCGCCAGCACCCATCCAACAGGAATACTTACCCAAATACCACGATATCCTATCATAGGCATCCCCGACAGAAGGTAAGCCAACAGCACTCTGGTTCCAAGAGATGTAATCGTAAGCACCACAGAAACAAAAGGCTGCTCCACTGCCCGGAAATAACCATAAAACAAAAACAGAAACCCTATCAGGCAATAAAAGATCCCCTCTGTACGCAAATAGGAAACTCCAATCCCTATAATCTCCGAATCCTCTGTAAAGATTGCCATCAGCCCTCCCGCAAATAGAAATACCAGCAGACTGATTGCCGTGCAAAATAAGAACACCGCAAGCACAGCCTTCCTTCCTCCTACACGAATTCGTTCCCCTTTCCCTGCTCCATGGTTCTGTGCCACGAATGTGGAAAAAGCATTTCCAAAATCCTGAACCGGTGAATATGCAAAAGTATCAATCTTTACTGCTGCTCCAAAAGCTGCCATCACAGCGGCTCCAAAACTGTTGACCAGCCCCTGAACCATCAAAATGCCAAAATTCATAATTGACTGTTGAAGAGAGGTTAAAATTGAAAGATTTAGAATGCTCTTTAAAATATCTTTTTGAAAGTGCATCCGGTTTCTCTCAAATCTCAGGTCAGGCATCTTTTTCCATGCATAAATCCAGATACCAATCCCTGATACATATTGTGAAAATACAGTAGCTACCGCCGCACCCTGAATGCCAAAGGCAAAAATTGCAACAAAGAGGATATCCAATGCAATGTTTAATATTGACGATATTCCCAGAAACAGAAGGGGGACCAATGAATTTCCCACTGCGCGTAAACAGTTTGCAAAATAATTATATAAAAAGGTCGCCATAAGACCTCCATATATGATGACCACATAGGATCGCATGGATGCATACACATCTGATGGAATCTGAAGGAGCTTTAGGATATTGTCCATCCCCAGATATACAACCACATTCAAGGTAGCTGCAAACCCACCTATCAAAATGAAAGACATAAAATTCCCGCTGGAAAATGATGCCCTGTCTTTCCTTCCGTATTGAATGGAAAGAAAAGCACTGCTTCCCATACATAAACCCAGAATAACGGAGGTCAGAAAGACCATGATACTGTAAGCAGATCCTACTGCCGCCAATGCCTCTTTTCCAAGAAAACGACCAACAATTAGAGTATCTGCAATATTGTAGAATTGCTGCAAAAGATTACCTATCATCAGCGGGATTGCAAATCTGACCAGTCCTGCAACAATATTTCCCTCTATAAGATCTATATGAGAGCTTTTCTTAAGTATCTTCTCCTGCATTTTCTTATATTCCTTTACTGCTTTTTTCTGTACAATATTAAGCTTTTGATGCAATCCAAAACAAAGGTCTCGCCCCATCAGCAAAAGGGCGCATTGCATTTTTCGCAACGCGCCCTAATCATTTTATTCGTCCCGAAGGGACACCATAACCGCCCCTTTGGAAAGCAATTTCACCCAGTGAATGCTGGATTTCACTGAGGGTGCCACATTCCGCAACACCCCTTCATTTACGTCATCTCGGCTTCCAGTATCGTCGGCGTAATCTCCGGCGGAATGGGACAATGGTAGGGGTGGCCTCCCGTCTTCTCCCGGTGCTGTTTCCAGGCGGTTTCTAGAATTTCGGGGGTTTCACAGACATCGATGGCCGTTGCCGCAATGATTTGCCCCGCATACAACATTCCCTTGTGGGCGAAGTCACTCTTGCCGCAGGCCACAGCCTGCCAGCTGTGGGCAGCGGTTCCCACCGGCCAGGTGCTGGTCGCGCACTGTGAAACCGGGCATACCCAGCTCACATCACCGGTATCCGAGGAGCCGGGAAGGGGAATGTTTCCCGCCTTGTTCCATGGCTTGGGCTGAGTGTCAAATAGGGCTTCCGGAATTTCCTGCTTCTGGGTTTTGACAATCTCCCGGGCAAAGTCAAGATCCTGCGCATCCCCGACGGGGTTGGGAATGTCGCACATGTTCCGGTACATGACCTCGTCCAGCGCCGGAATCAGCACGGTATTGCTGGTTCCTTTCAGGAATTTGATTTCCACCTGAGTATCGGTCATCATGGCCGCGCCTTGGGCAATCCGGTTTAGCCGCTGATACAAATCCGCCAGCTCCGGCGCGTAGGGTGCACGCATCTGATAGAGAGCCGAGGCGTGAGCCTGGACGATGTTGGGGGAAATGCCGCCGGCATCCGTGATGGCATAGTGGATTCTGGCGGTGGAGGGAATGTGCTCCCGGAGGAACTGGACCCCGATGTTCATCAGCTCCAGAGCGTCCAGGGCGCTTCTTCCCGCCTCCGGTGCCGCCGCAGCATGGGACGACTTGCCGGTAAAGCTATACCGGACCGAATTGTTCGCCAAAACCGGGCCGGGAGGCATCATATTGCAGTCGTCCGGATGCCAGCTGAGGGCCGCATCCAGCCCGTCAAAGCAGCTCTCCCGGGCCATAAAGGTCTTTCCGGAGCCGCCTTCCTCGGCGGGGCATCCGAAAAACACCACGGTGCCCGGCTTTCCTTCCGCTTCCAGATAACGCTTCAGACCCACGGCGCCCATCAGTGCGCCCACGCCCAGAAGATTATGGCCGCAGCCATGGCCGTTTCCGCCGCACACCAGAGGCTCCTTCACAGGGCTGCCCGCCTTCTGGCTCATACCCGGCAGGGCGTCGTACTCTCCCAGAAAGCCAATCACAGGCTTGCCGCTGCCCCACTGTCCACGAAAGGATGTTTTCAGCCCCGCCAATCCAAGGGTGACCTCGAACCCCTCCGCCTCCAGGAACGCCTCGTAGTCCGCTGCGGACTTGTTCTCTCCGAAGCGAATCTCCGCGTTTTCCCATATTTTGTCGCTGAAGGCGTAGAAGTCCGCCGCTCGTTCCTCCAGATACCGGATTACTGTCTGCTTATCCATTTGTATCTCTCCTCTCGTTGATGGATCCATGGATCCTAGTTGGTTGTCTGACCGCTCCCGCGAAACACGCAATCAGAATGGCGGAAAGCAGGAGCATGCCGCCGCAAATCAGGCCGCCACGCTGGACGGAATACACCACAATCACCGGCAGAAAAAAATGCACGGCTGTAGATTTTTCGGTGAGCAAGCCAGAAAAAATCAGAAACGGTAGCATCATGTAGCTCTCCGACAGGCTGCACAGCACCCCAGCCCCAGCTTGCCTAGGGATCGCTTTTGGTTTTCCACAGCCAACACCCCTCTTTTGTACTTGTTGATGGCTTTATTATAGCGTTCCGCGTTCCGTAAAGCAAGCAAAAAACATTGGGTGATAGAGTAAACTTACTGTCAGTTGGAAAACAAATAGAAGTCCTAAGATAAAAG
>CAMBLS010000018.1 GCA_945868485.1 uncultured Lachnospiraceae bacterium
ATAACAGCAGGAAAGTGTTTGACACAGAACGCTGTACATGATATTCTTAATTCACTTACCGCTATGAAATCTAATTGAAGAATGAACTTAAAACAGGTGACCTGTCCACGGAAATTCCATGGACAGGTTTTTTGTGCTGTTAACCCAGCTGAAAGGAAAGCGTATTATGAAGAAAAGGATTTTAAGGCGGAACAAGAAAGTGAAAGAATACGGGATGAAGAAATCCCATAAAGGCGTTGGAAAGATCGTTGTAGTGACGGCAGTCGTCTGGCTGCTGACAGGGCTTGCATTGCCAGTGCATGGTGAAGAGTATCCAAGGATAACCATTACTGAGATCTATCATGAGCATTTGGGAAATTCCCAGGAAGAAGGGGGCTGCTATCAGACAGCTGTTCCCCATCATCATCAAGGGGAGGAAACAACAGGAGGTGCATGTTATCAGACCCCGGTATATCATAGCCATCAGGGAGAGAGCAGCATATCAGGAGGATGTTATACTATTCCTGTTTATCATCAGCATCAGGGAAATGACAATTTGGAGGGTGGTTGCTATGTACCAAGATATCATCAGCACGAGCCCGACTGCTATCAGACGGCAGAGTGTATGGTTACCTATACATTAGGAGATGAAATAGACAGCTGGTATGAAAATTGCTATAACCATGGGGAGACAATGTTTGTAAAGACAAAGGCAGTAGCCTCCCATGCAAATTGCGATAAAGGACAGGTGGAAGTGAATCTTAGTTATTGCAAGAGCTGTGGTTTTCATTCTCCTACAATTCATAGCTATTCCAAAGTAATATGTGGTATGGATGAGGGAGCGTTGACCGGATATGAGTTGGGCTGTGGAAAAGGAGGTGACACCATAGAGGAATATGAAACGAGCTGTGGAAAGAGCGATACAGCGGTGGAATCCTATCAGTTAAGCTGCAATCAAGCTATAGAAGGATATGCGTTAGACTGTGGACTTACAGAGGAAAGCCCCTGTGGAAGGCTGGTAATTACCAATGAGACAGAGGGACAACAGGAGCAGGTACGCATCAGTGCACGGCTAGAGGACTTTACCAATGGAAGATTGCAGCTAGAGGATGAACCTTATGAATGGAGGAATCACCGGGGAGACCTGTTAGGCATAGGAGAGGAGATTATAGTAGAAGAAAATGGTACCTACTCGGTAGTAGCCAAATTGAAGAATCAGGATGTGGATGAAGCCGGACTTCGTGGCAGCATTATCATTGCCAATGTTTTTAGACCACAATTACCGGCAACCCCAGAGCCAACAACTGCTGGGGAAACAACGTCTGATGACGAGCCAGCCTCTATGGATGAGCTGATAGCTGATTCCATACCTATGTTTCAGCCGGTCACTGTAATTGAAATGGAAGAAGTAAAGACGGAGGCGGGTTTAGAGAAAAAAATCACTTTAAAAAAGGAAACAGAGGAGGAATATGACATCCCAGATTCAATAGAAAGACCATTAAAAAAGGAAACCGTTTCTGTAGTTTTACCGGAGAAGGAAGCTGCAGAAGAAGCGTCATACACAATCAGGGAACAGAGAAAAACTTCCATTTGGAACAATCCTGTGGTAAAAATTATTGCCATTACAGCAGGGGTTGCAATTTTTCTTGTGGGAAGTATGCTGCTCCTCCTGTATTTTAAGTGCAGTGTGCGCATATTCAATGATAATGGAGAGGGAAAGATGGTCTACTTGGGACGTTGTGTCGTAAGAGTTGAGGAAAATGAATATGCAATTACAATTAGAAACGCTATGCTTGAAAAGACATTTACAAACAGATATTGTATTAAGCCGGACCTCTTTTTATTAGGTAAGAAGGAAGGGCAGGAACTGATTATTTATAAGGAAGGACATAGAATAGCTGTTTGTTTGGAGAAAAGGATGATTGTAATGATATAAAATGCAAGAAAAAAGCCTTGATTTTACATATGGAACGTGATAGACTCGTAGTGTTTAATAGAAATAAATGCATATTTATGCACAAGGAGGAGAAGATTTATGAAAAAGTTTTTGGCATTATTACTGGCATCTGTAATGACAATGAGTCTGCTTACAGCCTGCGGTAACAAAACAGCAGAGGCTGAGGTAGCTGCAGAAACAACAGAAGAAGGTGCTGCAGATACAGAAGCAGCGGTATCTGAAGCATTGGCAGACGGTGTTCTTACAGTTGGTACAAACGCAGAATTCCCGCCTTTTGAATATGTAGATGACAATGGCGAACCTGATGGTTTTGACATGGCTCTGATTAAAGCAATTGGCGAGAAGCTTGGCGTAGAAGTAGTGATTGATAACATGGAATTTGCATCACTGGTTTCTTCTATTGGAAGTAAGATTGATGTTGCTATTGCAGGTATGACAGTAACTCCTGAAAGACAGGAAACTGTTAATTTCTCTGATTCTTATTATGAAGCAGTTCAGTATGTAATTCTTCCTGCTGATTCCGAAATCGCTACAGCAGATGATCTTGTTGGCAAGACAATTGGTGTTCAGTTAGGTACAACCGGTGACTTTATTGCAAGCGATATTGCAGATACAACTGTTTCACAGTATAATAAGGCAGTAGACGCTGTAAACGATTTGATTAATGGCAGAGTTGACTGCGTAATCGTTGACAAGAACCCTGCACTTGTATTTGAAGCAAAATTTGAAGGACAGGTAGTTGCAGTTGACGGTGCACAGTTTGCATTTGAGCCTGAAGAATATGCAATTGCAATGCCTAAGGATGATGCAGCATTAGCAGAGCAGATTAACGTAGCATTAGAGGAAATCAAGGCTGACGGAACTTTTGATGAGTTGGTAAAGACTTATATCGAAGCAGAATAATATTTACAGAAACGGATATCGGTATAAGCGATAATCAAAGAGGATAGCATACAGATGCATGCTATCCTCTTTTAGAAAGAGAAAGGAACTTATGATATGCAGGCATGGCTAAGTGATGTGGGGAAAAAATTTGAGATGGCATTCATCTCCGGTGAGAGGTGGAAGCTATATTTTCAGGGACTGGGAATTACCCTGGAGATAGCGTTTTTTGCAGCAATTGTGGGTCTTTTAATTGGTACGGTGGTAGCTCTTATGAAACTGTCAACTACCAGAAGCGGGAAAAAGACCATTTGGGCAAGAATTGCCAATGCCTACATAGATATTATTCGTGGAACTCCTTCCGTATTGCAGCTGTTGATTATGTGGTTTATTATCATGAAGAGTTGTAAAAACGGTGTGCTGGTTGCGGTATTATCCTTTGGTATTAACAGTGGTGCTTATGTAGCAGAGATTGTGCGTGCCGGTATTCTTGCAGTGGATAAGGGACAGACAGAAGCCGGGCGTTCGCTGGGGCTTTCCAAGGCGCAGACCATGATTTATATTGTCATTCCGCAGGCAATTAAAAATGTACTGCCTCCTATTGGAAATGAGTTCATCGTACTGCTTAAGGAAACAGCAATTGTGGGTTATGTTAGTTTAACGGACTTAACCAGAGCAGCAAATCAGATTTCTTCAAGAACCTATGAAGCATTTATGCCGCTGATTGGAGCAGCCGTTATTTACTTTGTCATCATCAAGATTTTGACCATATTATTGGATAAGCTGGAGAGGAGGCTGCGTAAGAGTGATAATCGTTAAGGATTTGCACAAAGAATTTGAGGACAATCATGTACTGCGCGGAGTGAATTACCATGTACATCAGGGGGAGAAAATTGTAATTGTAGGTCCCTCCGGTTCAGGAAAGAGTACCTTCCTGCGTTGTTTGAACCTGCTGGAAACACCTACAGGCGGTGAAATCTGGTTTGATGGTCAGCTGATTACAGACCCGAAGGTTGATATCGACAAGATTAGAGAACATATGGGAATGGTGTTTCAGAATTTCAACCTTTTTAATAATCTTTCCATTATGGATAATATTACGCTGGCGCCTGTGAAGCTGAAACTGATGAGCAAGGAGGAAGCCAGTGAAAATGCACTTAAGCTCCTTACAAGAGTAGGCCTAAAGGAAAAGGCAGATGCGTTCCCAAGTCAGCTTTCCGGCGGACAGAAGCAGAGAATTGCGATTGTCAGATCTCTTGCCATGAATCCCAGGGTAATGCTTTTTGACGAGCCGACCTCAGCCCTCGACCCGGAAATGGTGGGCGAGGTTTTGGACGTTATGAAGGAACTTGCCGAATGGGGCATGACCATGGTGGTAGTAACCCATGAGATGGGATTTGCCAGAGAAGTGGGAACCAAGGTACTGTTTATGGATGAAGGAGTTATTATGGAGGAGAACACTCCTGAAGAATTCTTCAGCCACCCTAAATGTGAACGTTTGCAGGATTTCCTATCAAAGGTGTTATAGATTTAAACTGTTTCAAATAATGAGGCGGCAGCAATGCAATCGAGATATCGGTTTGATATGTTCGTTTGTTTTGCTGCCGCCTTTTTATACTTTATTTCAGGGCGCACTATGTTTTAGTTTTGCTCAGTGTCTGAGACAGGCATGAGCAAAACCATCAGATAAAAGGGCAGGCTGAAAATCATAAAGTAAACATATCTGAATTCTGTTGCAACGGGGGTAGCAATCAGTACCGTGAGAAGCAGGGCAATACTCGGGAGATAAAGAATGAACTTTCTTCTTTCCCTGCGAACAAAAGCGCTTCCGATGCAGAACAAAAGTACCCAGCAGATAACACCCATACTCCAGAGGGTACCGTAAAGGGGTAACATACTTCCAAGCTTAATGGCAATTTCCTTTGTTTTTATGACCAGAGGACCGCCAATGAGAGGCGTATGTGAAACACCTAGGGAGGTAGCGCTTACTCCCTCCGCTTCTGCCACAGGATAGAAGGAATCGGGATACCAGTAGCCGTAAGTCTGATGAATATAGGCGGTCAGATAATCACCGGGATATTTGAGTCCAAGTCTTAACCACAGCATCAGAAAATCCAGCTTATGATTTACCAGATAATCCTGATTGCCTGCACGCACCAACTCCTTGATATTATCAGCAAAATAAGGGTCATAGAGTTCTTTGATATAGGTAAGGTCAACCACATTTTCAATCAAATCAAGATCCTCATCTGAAATAGCACGGTCATTGCAGATGACAGCTGTAATCTGCTGTGCAGGGATAGACAGGGACTCAATGAAATCTGGCTGTGCAACATGAAAACCATTCATTACAGGATATTTGATAATAAGAGCAGTTACAAAAATACCGATTAAAACAGGAAACATAATTTTGGCTTTCTTCCTGAAATGAACAAGCAAAAAAGGCAGACAAAGGAGAAATGCATACCATCCATTAGAGCGGAACAGGCATAACATAAGACCCGAAACAATATAAGCAGCCAGATTAAAAGCTGTTATTTTCTGGTAAAGCCGCAGGGTGGCGCAGCCGAAGCAGAGCACGCCGGCAGCAAAAAGGATATCCTTCCAGAGGGTCACAGAGTATACTGCATGATAGGGCACCAATGCATAAAATAAAGTGATGATAAAGCGAATAATGGGCTTTATTCGATATTGCTTTAAGGTGTTGATAAAATAAGAAACACTTAAGGCAAGCATACACATCTGAAAAAGGGTATAAAGAGAGAGCGAAATCAGCATATTCCTGGTAATGGCAAAGCCGATAGAGTAAATCAGCTTAATCAACATGGTATGAACCCACGGATGATGATTACTGTAAGGGGTAACGCCAAGTACCTGCTCAAACTGTACCAGACTGTCAGGAGTCATGACTCCCGGAAATTGATACAGAAAATAAGGCAGCCAGAAAATCAAACAGAGAAGAAAGGCACATAGTCCGGGGTGTCTTTGGTAAAAGACAAATTTGGGGGAGGACTGTGCATCCCGTTTGACCAGGAGAATGCTTTGCAGCCATTCTTTGTCTGAGCATAAGCCCAAAAGAAGTTTTACAAGGTAGTAAAAAAGAAAAATGAAACCAACAAATACAAATACCAAAACGCCAATCCGAAATAAAGGGTTGGTGAGAGTTGCAATATAATTGGGATAATCCACTGCCACATAAAGGACAGAAAAAATAACAGAGAGGATAGTGGCTGCCACAGTAGTGCGATGAGGATCAGACTGGTGTATCAGTCTGGGATGTTCATCAACATAACGGTAAAACAGGCAGACAAGAAAAAAGAAAACCACCGTCAGGAGGTTTCCAGGCTCCATGCGTCCGGCTTTCATCAGCGCCCATGTAGTAAAAAAGCTTTCAATCACTCTGATTAGAGAGCGTTTCGCCAAGAGATTTTTCATGGCAATCCCTCCTGTTATAAAAATAAGTCTTATGATATAATGGCACATAGGAAAATTTCTTCTATTAAAAAATATAGTGTATGATGACAGGATTGTCAATCAAATGGGAAAGGGAGACTGCATGGTTACCATTAGTTTGTGCATGATTGTAAAAAATGAAGAAAGAGTTTTAAAACGATGCCTGGACAGTATTAAGGACCTGATGGATGAAATCATCATTGTGGATACAGGTTCAACTGATTGCACGAAGGAAATTGCGGCTGAATATACAGAGAAAATCTATGACTTTACATGGGTTGACGATTTCTCTGAAGCAAGAAATTTTTCCTTTTCCAAGGCAGAATGTGATTATATTTATACAGCGGATGCCGATGAGGTTCTTAATCAGGAAAATTATGAAAAGTTCAGAATTTTAAAGGAAACCCTTTTGCCGGAAATTGAGATTGTGCAGATGTATTATGGAAATCAGCTTGCACAGGGGACTGTTTATAACTATGACAGGGAGCTTAGACCTAAGCTTTTTAAACGATTGCGGACTTTTCAGTGGATAGAGCCTGTACATGAAACGATAAGGCTTCTGCCGGTGGTATTTGACAGCGATATTGAGATTACTCATCTGCCGGAGACCAATCATGGCGGCAGAGATCTTGCTATTTTTGAGAAAATAGTAAATAGAGGAGAAAAGTTGTCGGATAGGCTTGTGAATATGTATGCCAGAGAACTGCTGATTTCAGGGAAAGCAGATGAGTTGCAGAGAGCAGATGCATACTTTACACAGATTGCAGATGATGGAAGAACAGCACCGGAGCAGATGAAGGAAGCGGTATGCGTGGTAGTAAAAGCAGCAAGAACGCTTGGCAATTACCTGAAAATGTACCGATATGCCATGAAGGATGTGGCAGATGACAGGAATACCACCAGTGAGGTGTGCTATGAACTGGGAGAATATTATTTTTCAATGGAAGATTATCAGGAGGCGGCAATCTGGTACTATAATGCTGCCTATGAAACGGAGGCAATCCTCAATATTCATTGTGGAGGAGACTGGCCTCTTTTAGGGCTTGCAAAGTGCTATGAAGCATTAGGAATACCGGAACAGGTAAGCTTTTACCAAAAGGCAGCGCAGGAATGGTCAGAAGATGGAGAATGGTGCGAATAATACTTGCAGGTCCGGCGGGATAATGTTACCATAAACAACGGAGTTGTGAGAAACCAAGGAAGGAAATTTAGCATGAGCTGGGAAAAGAATATGCGAACAGTGGACCCTTATGTTGCAGGTGAACAGCCTAAGCAGGCAGGGGTCATTAAGTTAAATACCAATGAGTGTCCTTATCCGCCATCTCCGATGGTAAGGAAAGCGGCAGAGGATTTCGATTGTGAGAAGCTGCGTTTGTATCCTGATATGAATGCAGAAAAGCTGGTGAATGCACTGGCTGGATATTGTCATGTGAAGCCTGAACAGATTTTTGTGGGAGTAGGGTCGGATGATGTGCTGGCGATGGCTTTTATGACCTTTTTTAACGGAGACAAGCCGATTTTATTCCCGGATATTACCTACTCTTTTTATGATGTATGGGCAGATGTTTTCAGAATACCTTTCAGGACATGCCCACTTGATGAGGATTTCTGCATCAGGAAGGAGGACTATCTGGTGCCCAATGGCGGGATTGTAATTCCTAACCCCAATGCACCTACAGGGGTGCTGGAGGCTACTGCCATGTTTGAAGAAATCCTGCAAGCGAATCCGGATTCAGTGGTGATTATCGATGAAGCTTACATAGACTTTGGGGGAGAGAGTATGCTTCCATTGATTGAAAAGTACGATAACCTGATGGTGGTACAGACCTTTTCTAAGTCCCGTGCCATGGCAGGCATTCGTATCGGCTTTGCAATTGCCAATGAGAAGCTGATCCGGTATCTGAAGGATGTGAAATTTTCTTTTAATTCCTATACCATGAATATGCCCTCCATTGAAATGGGAACTGCAGCAGTTCTGGACGATGCTTATTTTAAGGAGATCGTGGGAAAGATTGTTGCAACAAGGGAGTGGACTAAGGAGCAGCTAAGGGAGCTTGGGTTTACCTTTGCAGACTCAAAAAGCAATTTTATCTTTGCCACACATAAGAGTGTGCCTGCAAGGGATATCTTCCTTGCGCTAAAAGAGAACAATATCTATGTAAGGTATTGGAATAAGCCAAGAATTGACAACTATCTGCGGATTACCATCGGAACCGATGAGCAGATGCAGAAGTTGATTACATTTTTAAAAACATATCTTAAAGAGCATTAAGTAAATGCTTTGGAACGGAGGAAAAAATGATTAAGAACATATTAAAAGGTATGGTCATCGGGATTGCCAATATTATTCCTGGTGTCAGCGGCGGAACCATGATGGTTTCCATGGGAATTTATGACAAGCTGATTCATTGTATTACCCATTTGTTTAAGGAATTTAAGGAAAGCCTGAAATTTCTCATTCCTATTTTTATTGGAGCAGGTATCGCACTGGTAGGGTTGCCCTTCATCATCGAACCTGCATTTGAATACTTTCCATTGCAGACCAATTGTCTGTTCATTGGTCTGATTGTGGGAGGTCTTCCGGCAATTCTTAAGAAGACAAAAGGGCATGGAATTAAAGTAAGTTATGTTATTTCTTTTTTGATTTTCTTTGCCCTTGTGGTAGGGCTGGCAGCGATTGGCGAGAGAGAAGGAGCAGCAGCCGATTTAACCTTTAGCCTGTGGTCGGTAATCAAGCTTTTCTTTGTAGGTATCGTTGCATCTGCAACGATGGTAATTCCCGGTGTCAGCGGTTCGATGATGCTGTTGTTGATGGGATATTATAACCCCATTATTTCCACCATCAAGAATTTTGTGACTGCACTGGTTTCTTTTGATGTGCCCGGCATTTTACAGGGCTGCGGGGTGTTGATTCCTGCGGGAATTGGCATGGTGGTTGGAATTTTTGCCATTGCAAAATTGATAGAAATTATCTTTGAGAAGTTTCCGATTCAGGCATACTGGGCAATTACTGGTCTGATTGTAGCATCACCTATTGCAATTTTTCTGATGAGTGAACTGGGAACCATTACGGTTGTAAGTGTGTTGGTCAGTGTGGTTACCTTTGCCATTGGTTTTGTAGTTGCAATGAAGCTGGGGGATTAATTTGGAAGCTTATACAGATTTTGCAAGTGTGTATGATATTTTTATGGATGATACACCCTATAAGGAGTGGGCGGATTTTCTGGAGGAGCTGATAGAAACCTATGGCATTTCCAAGCCCGTCTGCCCACAGAGGGATGATGAGAAAGAACCGGAGAGAGCAGAAAATGTGCTGGAGAGTGAAAAAAATCTTGTGCTGGACTTAGGCTGTGGTACGGGAACGCTGACGGAGCTTCTTTCTCAGAAGGGCTATGATATGATTGGCGTGGATAACTCTCAGGAAATGCTGAACATTGCGCTTCGCAAAAGGGAGGAAACAGGGAGCGAAATCCTGTATCTGTGTCAGGATATGCGTGAACTGGATTTATACAGTACCATTGGGACTGTAATCAGCGTTTGTGATTCGGTCAATTATCTTTTGGATAATGAGGATGTGAAGGATACCTTTGGGCTGGTAAATAACTATCTTTATCCGGGAGGTTTATTTATCTTTGACTTCAATACGCTGTATAAATATGAAACCGTAATTGGGGATACTACCATTGCGGAAAACAGGGAGGACTGCAGTTTTATCTGGGAAAATTATTTTCATGAGGAAGAGGCAGTCAATGAATATGATCTTACCATCTTTGCAAGGGAGAAGGAGAGCCCTCTGTTCCGGAGGTTTACGGAAACTCATTTTCAGAGAGGCTATACCCTTGCTGAAATGACCGGGTTTGTGAAGAAAGCGGGCATGGAAGTGGTGCTCACCTTAGATGCGGATACCCACAGTGCACCCACAGAAACCAGCGAGAGAATTTACGTGATTGCGAGGGAATGCAGGAAAGCAAAGATGAATGCTTAAATGCTTTGGAAATGGAGGAAACGATGTCAGATTATATCGTCAGGGCAACAGCGGCAAATGCCCAGATCAGAGCCTTTGCGGCAACCACCAGAGAGCTGGTTGAGGCAGCTAGAAAGGCACATAATACAAGCCCGGTGGTAACGGCAGCCCTTGGAAGGCTGATGACCGGTGGTGTGATGATGGGCACCACGCTAAAGGGTGAAAAGGATTTGTTGACCCTTCAAGTCAGTGGAGATGGCCCCATCAAGGGAATGACGGTTACTGCCGACAGTCAGGGGAATGTAAAAGGCTATGCCATTGAACCTCAGGTGATGCTTCCCCCCAATGCCCTCGGAAAGCTGGACGTAGGCGGCGCAGTGGGGAAAGGAATGTTGCGTGTGATTAAGGATATGGGGTTAAAGGAGCCTTATGTGGGGCAGACTGTATTACAGACAGGAGAAATTGCAGAGGACTTAACCTATTATTTTGCGACCTCAGAGCAGGTGCCTTCCAGCGTGGGGCTGGGCGTTCTGATGGAAAAGGATAATACGGTAAAGCAGGCAGGTGGCTTTATTGTACAGCTGATGCCTTTTACGGAGGACAAGGTTATTGAACAGTTAGAACAGAACCTGAAGGAATTTCCTTCGGTGACTGCAGTCTTAAATGAGGGAAAAACGCCGGAAGAGATGCTTCATATTCTTTTAAAAGGAATGGATGTGGAGATTACAGATACCATGCCCGCACAGTTTTATTGCAACTGCGATAAAAAACGTGTGGAAAAGGCAATTATCAGCATCGGCAAAAAAGAAATCAGGGAAATGATTTCAGAAAATAAAGAAATAGAGGTAAATTGTCATTTCTGCAATACTTCTTATAAATTCAGTGTTGAGGAATTGAAAAAACTGCTTGAAAAGAGCAGGTAAATAAGTCGGTTAAGAGGCAGGGAAGTGGCTGCCGGAAAAGGGGAAACGATGAAACATGGCTTTGTGAAGGTTGCTGCAGTAACACCGAAAATTAAGGTGGCAGATACCGTCTATAACAGAGAACAGATTTGTGAGGAAATTGAACGGGCAGCAGGGCACGGGGCGAAAGTGATTGTGTTCCCGGAGCTGTGTCTTTGCGGATATACCTGTCAGGATCTGTTTCTGCAGGAGAGACTTCTTGATTCCTGCAAGGAGCAGTTGATTAAAATTGCAGAGTTTACGGAAGGAAAGGATGCCCTTGTGTTTGTGGGACTTCCTCTTGAGAGAGAAGGGAAGCTTTACAATGTGGCAGCCGCAGTCCATGATGGCGAAATACTCTGCTTTATTCCCAAATCCTATATCCCTTCTTACGCTGAGTTCTATGAAACCAGACATTTCCAAACGGGAAATAAGGAGGCAGTGTCAGTGTTCTTTGATGGGGAAGAAATTCCCTTTGGCACCAACATCCTTCTGGAAGCAGAAGGAATGGAGGGGCTTTTGGTGGGATGTGAAATCTGCGAGGACATCTGGGTACCCCAGGCTCCCGGCATTTCTCATGCCATGGCAGGAGCAACTCTTTTGGTCAATTTGTCGGCTTCCAATGAAACCATTGGTAAGGATGTTTATCGTGAAATGCTTGTAAAGTCAGCCAGCGCCAAGCTGATTGCTGCCTACATTTACTGTAGCTGTGGGGAAGGGGAATCCACCCAGGATCTGGTATTTGGAGGTCATGACATCATTGCGGAAAACGGCACTGTTCTGGCAAAGAGCAAGCGGTTTGAAAATCAGATTGTTTATGCAGATATTGATATCAACAGACTGCGCATGGAACGAAGAAGGATGAATACCTTTGGTTTTGATGACAGCCTGAATTATCTTGTGATTCCCTTTGCACTTAAGGCAGAAGAAACCGTTTTGGAGCGGAGTTTCCCATGTATGCCCTTTGTGCCTTCCAACATAAGTGAAAGGGAAAAGAGATGTGAAGAAATTTTATCTATCCAGTCTATGGGACTCAAGAAGCGGTATCAGCATACGGGCTGTAAAAAGGCGGTGATTGGTGTATCGGGTGGGCTCGACTCTACTTTGGCATTGCTGGTATGTGCAAGAACCTTTGACAACCTTTCCATTGAACGGAAAAATATTTTTGCGGTTACCATGCCCTGCTTTGGAACCACCGACAGAACCTATGACAATGCCTGCAAGTTGGCAAAGACTCTGGGGGCTACGCTGGAAGAGGTCAATATCAGGGAAGCGGTTACCATACACTTTCGCGATATTAAGCAGGAGATGGATAACCATGATGTGACCTATGAGAACGGACAGGCAAGGGAGCGAACCCAGATTCTGATGGATATTGCCAACCGGGAAAACGGTATGGTCATCGGTACGGGGGATATGTCGGAGCTTGCGCTGGGATGGGCGACCTATAACGGAGATCATATGTCCATGTATGGGGTAAATGCCGGTGTCCCGAAAACACTGGTGCGCCATCTGGTACAGTATTATGCGGACACCTGTGGAAATGATGAGCTTCAAAAGGTTCTTCTGGATGTGCTTGACACACCGGTAAGCCCGGAACTTCTGCCTCCGGTTGATGGGGTAATTTCCCAAAAAACGGAGGATCTTGTAGGACCTTACGAGCTGCATGACTTTTTCCTGTACTATATGTTGCGCTGCGGTTTTGAACCTGCTAAAATCTTTCGCATTGCCCAGATGTCCTTTGCCGGAATGTATACGGACGAAGTGATTTTAAAATGGCTGAAAACCTTTTACAGGCGCTTTTTTGCACAACAGTTTAAGCGCTCCTGTCTGCCGGACGGCCCCAAGGTGGGAAGTGTGGCAGTATCCCCCAGAGGGGATCTGAGGATGCCGTCGGATGCCTGTGTACGGATCTGGATGGAGCAATTAGAGGAATTGAATATTTAACGAAGGGTTATTTCGGGATTGGATTTGGATGGCAAACCAATCCCGATTTTTGTATACTGGTAAAGTGTTTTAAACGAAAACTTATGTAGTAGAAGGGGCAGAAGAGGGGCTTTGTGAGGGGGAAGGGGAAGCCGCCTTTTCCAGGGAAGCCTTTATCGCATTTAATAGCACCATGGACGTATATTTATTGTCATCTGCATAGGTAATATTATCCATGGACTGATTTTTCAGAATCTGATTTGCCAAATCGTCAAAGGATGGTTCTAACAGTGGAAACATGGTGGTTACAGCTTCATCCAGGTTTACCATGCGTATGTCGGTAATATTGGTTTCGTCAACGGATACCTCTACATCTACTGCATTATTGTTTAAAATCAATGAGGTTGTGTAAATACCGGGAACATAGGTAGCAGCAGGTCTTTCTACGGAACCGGTTTCCTTTTTGTCCTTTGGCACGAACATAATAATGAGGAGAATGATAAACAATATCCCCAGCAATGCAAAAATGCCGGTATATATTAATTCTTTCAGATGAAGTACAACAATTTTAGTTTTGGAGCTCATAAAATATCCCCGTCATGTTCTTTTTATTATCATATTAGAGAAGAAAAAAAATTATACCTTACCTGCCGGTGAACTTTGAGTAATATACAGTTTTATCATTTGGAGGCAAGTCTTGTTTTCTGACGGGGATATCAGATATAATACTAGAGATAAAAAGTGGGAGGTGTCTTCTTGAAAAAATATATTGGCCTAGAAGAAATGAGTAATGTGAACTGTTCCAGTGTGCTGAATGTGATTCGTAACTGCGGAACGGTCTCAAGAAAACAGATTTCAGATATTACCGGCCTTAGCTGGGGCGGAATGACAAAAATAGTCAATAAATTGTTTGATCACGGATACATTGTGGAAGAAAAAGATGAAAGTGTATCCGGTGCCGGAAGAACGCCCGGCTTGATTCGAATTTGTGAAAAGAAAAATGTTGTAATAGGACTTGACCTTAACAGAGAAGGATTTGAAGCATATGTGATGAACCTTTGTGGTGATGTGCTAAAAGAATACTCAAAAGACATTTATTATGAAGGAAAAGAGGAATTGCTCCAATTCATTCTTGAATTTACCGGGGAGATTGTGCAGGAGTTCAAAGAAAAGAATATTCTGTCTATCGGTATTGCAATGCAGGGAGTTTTAGATATTGAAAAGGGGGTATCTGTAAAATTTCCCCATTGTCCTGACTGGAATCATGTTCCTATTAAGGCAATCTTGGAACAGAAATTTGGAATTGATGTATTTGTAGAGCATGATCCGAATTGTATGTTGTATTCCCGGCTGATGGATGAAGAGAGCGAGAATATGCTGCTTTTTCGTCTGGATCGCAGCATCGGAATGGCAGCATCTGTTAATGGAGAGATTCTGAGAGGAAACGGACTGATGGAGGTAGCACACTGTATTGTTGTTCCAGACGGAAAAAGCTGCAGGTGCGGAAAGAAAGGCTGTATTGAGGCGTATCTTGCACCGGGGCTTGAGGGCGGAAGATTGAATGAACAGGCCCTGCAGGAACTGTTGGATCCATTGGTTGTTCTAATCTATAACATGGTACGGGTCTTTCACTCAGATACGGTCATTCTGACTGGAAAGCTGATTAAGTACCGCACTGCCTTGGAAAAAGAACTAATAGAACGATTCTATCAGTATTGTGAGAAAAGCGAAGTTGCTGTAAGGCTGGTGGAGGAAACGGAGCTTGCCGTGCAGGGTGCAGCCCTGATTGCTGTGCAGGGTGCAATTGACCGGCTCCAGATTTAAAGAGGAACCGGTTTTTCGTAGATTAGCGGGATAAGATGTAACGTTCTCCCGGTGTAAACATATGGAAACGCTGGGTTGGATTGATGGCAAACAGGGTATCTACAAAGGAAGCCGGATTGATTCCATTGACATCGTAAAGATCGTAGTGCATGGGAATCAGCATACTAGCATGGGTTTCTTTTGCCAGTAAGACAGCTTCTTCTGCGGTCATGTTACCAATAATATCATCCCTAAGCTTATAATAGCTGCGTCCATTTACAGGAACCATTAAAACATCGGTATGCATTAGCCTTTCTGTAAGCCCATTGTAAATGCAACAGTCGCCTGCATGATAAAGAGAAAGGCTGCCAAGGAGAATTTTGTAGCCCAATTCCCTGTAATGTCCATTCTCATCCTGATGAAGTTCCTCATGAGCTGCGGGGACTGGTATAATTTTACAGCCGTCCAGTTCAATTTCGGTATCTGCAATCGCACCGATTATTTGTTTGGATGCAATACCATAAGAAAGAAGAACTGCTTTAATCGGCTCTGGTGCGATGAACACAGCATGGGGGTTGACCTGAGCAAGGGTATGTAAGGTGTAGGGATCGGAATGGTCGTAGTGTTCATGGGTACAAAGAACATAATCTATAAAATCCAGCTCTTTGGCATCAATGGGGGTGGGATATCTTCTAATCCATTGTACCGTCTCTGTGCAACAATGCTGATCCACATAGTCTGACAAATAAGGATCAATCAGAATATATTTGTTATGGTATTTGATCAGCATTCCCTCCTGACCGAGGTAAAAAAGTGCTGACTGATGTTCTGTTAATTCCGTATCGAGAATAAAATTTTTCGTCATAAGAAGACCTCCCTTTTTCATCATTCTGTCCCATACACTATTTTTAAACTTTTTACTTGTATATTATATCACACTGTGATAAAATCTGCAATAGAAACAGACAAATAATAGCGTAACAGGAGACAGAGAAGGAGGGGTGGCATGAAAGCAGTAGTAATTAAAGAACCGGGAAAAGTATCTCTTCAGCAGGTAGAGATTCCAAAGCCACAGCCGGGGTTTGTACTTGTTAAGGTGAAAGCAGCGGCAATCTGTGCCACAGATTTGGAGGTTTTAGATGGAAATATTTCGGCGAATTATCCGCTGATTCCGGGACATGAATGGAGCGGAATCGTTGAAGCGGCAGGAAGCTTTGAAGATCAGTATTGGATTGGAAAAAGAGTGATTGGAAGCAATGATGTGGTGTGCCTAAAATGTGAAGCCTGCAGAAGTGGCAATTGGAGATATTGTAAGGAGTTTGAGGAAATCGGATTTAAGAGGAATGGAGCTTATGCGGAGTACGTTGTGGTTCCTTCCTATGGTCTGTGCGAACTTCCTGAGAAGGTTTCTTTTATACAAGGCGCTTTTTGTGAACCCCTTGGAGTTGCCCTTGGAACCTTAGAGAAAGCGGAAGCAAAGTTTGGGGATACCTGTCTGATTATGGGTGCTGGTTCCATTGGACTTTGCATGCTGGCAGCGGCAAAGGCAATGGGAATGAAAAAGATTGTAGTCTGCGCATCTACAGAAAAACGGTTGAAAATTGCAAGAGAAATGGGGGCATATGCGACAATTGCCACAAACAATTGCAATCTTCAGGAGGAAATGAAAAAAATTCATCCGGGTGGAACGGATGTAATCATTGATGCAACAGGGATTGAAAGCTGCATCCAGCAGTGTCTTAAGCTTGCAAGAAAGGGCGGAACGGTTGCGCTGGCAGGATATGGAAGAGGGAAGATTATGAACATCCGCATGGATGATATTCATATCAATAATCTTCGCGTAATAGGGGCAGGAAATAATTGGAATCAGCACAAAAAAGCAGTGAATCTGATGGAAGATGGACTTGTGAATATTGAGCATTTTGCAACCAATCTGCTTTCCTTAGAAGAGTATGAAAAAGGTCTGGAACTGGCAAGAAAACGTCCGGAAGGATTTGTAAAGGCGGTCTTTTTGTTATGAAAATGAAAAGTGTTCTTGGTATTGATCTGGGAACCTCCTCTGTGAAAATACTTCAAAGATATACAGACGGTTCCTTAGTCAAGGCAAAAGCAGGATATCAGGAAATCAGCCCTGCGGGCTGGTGGAATGCCGTGAAAGATGCGCTTGCCCAGTCTGATTTGGAGACCGTTGAAGCAATTGGACTTTCCTCTCAGGTGGGTACCTATGTTGTGGATGGAAAAGAAGTCATTGGATGGGATTCGGGAATTGGCGCAAAGGAGCTTGACTGGATCAGAAAGAAATTTAAAGTAGAGGAATTTGTAAAGGAAATTTCCATGCCCCATCCGGATATTTTGTCTTATCCTTTGCCACGGTTAAAGTATATCAATGAAAAGTATTCTGCTGTAGAAAAGGTTTGCCAACCCAAAGACTTTATTTGTGAAAGGCTCACTGGAAACTGTGTGACAGACCCCTATTCCTGGCGGGGACTGGTGAATCTGGAGACAAAAAAATACAGTGATAAATTGTTAAATGCAATTGTATTTTCCAAGGAAAAGCTTCCTGAAGTAATCAGAGAGACTGACCTTGCAGGATATACTGGAAAAATAGAGCTTGGAGAAAAAGTATTGCCGGAGGGAATCCCTGTCTATACCGGGCTGAATGATTATTTTTCAGCCTTACTGGGAATGGGAATCCAAAATGTGGGGGATATGTTTGACATTTCCGGCACCAGCGAACATTTGGGAGTCATAGAGGAGAATTTGAATGTCCATACCAAAATGGTAAGTGGTCCCTATCTGAAGCATTATGTACATTATGGTGTGACGGCGTCTAGTGGAGCATCCCTGGATTTTGGATTAAGACTGTGTAAAAACGGGATGATTAATCTGGATGAAATGCACAGGAAGCAGCCGCCGATTTTCCTGCCGTATTTAAATGGAGAACGGGCTCCAATCTGGGATGCTGACGCACGGGGAATGTTTTTTGGAATTTCCGCAGGGTGTACCGAAGAAGAACTTGCATACAGCGTTCTGGAAGGAGTGGTGTTCAGCCTGTATCACATTTATGAAAACATGGGAATGCCAAGAGCAGTCCGCATGAAGATAGCAGGAGGTGCAGCGGTGAATTCGGTGCTCAATCAGCTGAAAGCGGAGCTTTTTGGATTTCCTGTGGATGTTCAGCAGGAGACGGATTCCTCTGCGTTAGGAGCTGCTATGGTTGCTTCTATTGGGGCAGGTTGGTTTACGGACTATGATGATGTTGTGGAACAGGTATGCAGTACAAAGATGCGGATAGAACCCACAGGAAAATATAATGAATGGCTGAAGAGCAGATTTTGCATATATAAGGAACTGTATCCAGCAGTGAAAGCGCAATATGAAGAACTAAGGAGGATGAGAAAATGAAATGTGTAATTTTAGGAGCAGGCAAGATTGCAAGAGGATTTATCGGTCATCTTCTGTATTTAAGTGAACTGCCTTTTACCTTCATAGAGAAGGCAGACGGGCTGGTAGATCTGATTAATGAACGTGGTCAGTATACAGTGAATATTTTGGGAAACAGTGAGAAAAATTGCGTAGTAAAAGGGGTAAAAGCAATTGGTTTTAGCGATGAGGAAAAAGTTTCTAAGACCATTGCAGATGCAGATGCAATTTTTACAGCAGTGGGCGGAAAGAATCTGGAATCCCTGATTCCATACCTGACCAAGGGAATTGAGCAAAAGGCAAAGAAGGGTGGAACTCTGAATATTGTTACCTGTGAAAATTGGAAGCTGCCTGCAACGATTCTGCGAAATGGCATTGAGGAGATGATCAGTGAGGAAGCAAAGGAATATCTGGAAAAACAGGTAGGTATTACAGAAGCGGTTATTATGCGCTCTGCAATCGAGTCAGATCCGGAACTGCTGAAAAAAGATCCTCTGATTGTAAATGTACAGGACTTTTGGGAATTACCGGTTGATGCATCCCGCATTGTAGGTGAACTACCGCCCATTCAGGGGTTAAAGCTGATTCCCGAATTTACCGGTTTTTTGGAGAGAAAATTTTATACCTATAATGCGGCAAACGGAACAACCTCCTACTTAGGAGCGCTTCTTGGATATCAGAAAATTGCAGATGCAGCACATGATGAAAGGATTTTAAAGATTTTGGATGGCGTTTATCAGGAGACGGCGCAGGCACTTTCCAAAAAGCACCACTTTCCGCTGGATGAGCAGCTGGCATTTACGCTGACCTCCAAGAGAAAACTTCAGGACTATACTATAGTAGACTTTATTGAGCGCAATGCGCGTGACCCTTTACGGAAGCTTGGAAAGGATGACAGACTGGTTGGCTCGGCACGTCTGGTACAGGAGTATGGCATTCGTCCGGATAATCTCTGTATTGCAATTGCAGCAGCAATTTATTATGTAAGTCCGGGGGATGAATTTGCAGTAGAATTAGTACGTATGAGAAAAGAAGAAGGGATAGATGCAATACTTGAAAAAGTATGTCAGCTGGACCCCAAGGGAGAGCTGGGAATGCTGATTAAGGAAAAAATTGAGTTGCTGAAAGAATGGGGATGGGTTCATGAGTAAAATAGTTATTATCGGTGCAGGAAAAACGGGACGGGGCTTCCTTGCAAGATTATTACGGGAAGAACAGCAGGAAATTGTTTTTATTGATAAAAATGCAGAACTAGTTGAGCAGTTGAATAATGAAAAGGAGTTCCATATCCGTTTTTTCGGGGATGTGAGAGAGCCATACAAGATTGACCATTATCAGGCGTATACATGGGAAAATGCGTCCCTCGAAGATGCGGAATTGATTCTGGTATCTGTGGGAGGACAGAATCTTTCGGATGTGGGAAAAGAACTTGCAAAGCTTTTAAGGAAGGACAGACACTATTATATTATTACCTGCGAAAATGCTTCCCATCCATCTGCAACACTCCGGGAGGCAATCGGAAAAGAAAACATTTCTGTCAGCGAGTCAACCGTGTTCTGTACTACCATTGAAGACGGCGGACTAGATATCAATTCGGAAAATTATCCATACCTGCAGTGCGATGCCAAGTTGTTGGAAGGATATGTTCCGAATGCCAAAACCATAAAAGCGATTTCCAATTTTTCGGATTTCCTGACAAGAAAGCTTTTTACCTACAATGCGGCAAGCTGTGTCATAGCTTATCTGGGATGGACAAAAGGCTATACAAACTACGCAGATGCGGCAAATGATGAGGAGATATTAAAGCTCCTAGATCAGAATTATACGGTAACCAATAAAGTACTGTGTAAGGAATTCGGTTATGAAAAGGGAGACCAAGAAGAATTTGCAGCACTGTCTAAGGCAAAATTCTGTGACCGGACAATTGTGGATACAGTTGCACGAAATGCAAGAGATCCTCAGAGGAAGCTGGGGGCAAATGAAAGAATCATTGGCCCCATTAAGCTGCTTCATAAGTATGGGGAGGATGCATCAGTTTTGGAGCGGACAGCGGCAGCAGCGCTTTTATATGACAATAATGGAGAAACAGCATGGAAAGAGATCAAAAGGGAAAAGACTCCTGAGCAGATTCTAAAGGATATTTGTGGGCTTGCTGAGGACAGCGAGATTTACCGGAATATTTTGAGTTATGTATCGACTATTAAGTATTGACAAACAGATAAGAAGGCTGTTATCATAAATCAGAACAAAGGCGTTCTTATACAGCAGGTTTATGCCTATTGCTGATATATGAGCGCTTTTTTGGTTTTTGAAAATGAAAAGGGATGGATGATAAAAGAAAGGAATGAATACCTTATGAGGAAGAATTATTCAAAAGAAGATATTATGGAGCTGGTAAATGATGAAGATGTGGAGTTCATCAGACTGCAGTTCACAGATATGTTTGGAAGTCTTAAAAATGTGGCAATTACAGCCAGTCAGTTAGAAAAAGCGCTGGATAATAAATGTA
This sequence comes from uncultured Lachnospiraceae bacterium, assembly GCA_945868485.1. Taxonomy (GTDB): domain Bacteria; phylum Bacillota; class Clostridia; order Lachnospirales; family Lachnospiraceae; genus Suilimivivens. The sequence goes on from CAMBLS010000018.1 coordinate 20,838, forward strand.
TGTTTGACGGCTCATCAATTGAGGGATTTGTGCGCATTGAAGAGTCTGATATGTATTTGTACCCTGATCTAAGTACCTTGGCAATTTTCCCGTGGAGGCCTCAGCAGGGAAAGGTTGCAAGAATGATCTGTGATGTACACCGCCCTAATGGGGATCCCTTTGAAGGAGATCCCAGATATATTCTGAAGCGTGCAATCAAGGAAGCAGCAGATATGGGGTATACCTTTGAGGTAGGCCCAGAGTGTGAGTTTTTCCTGTTCCATACAGACGAAAACGGAATGCCCACGACTCTGACTCATGAACAGGCAGGCTATTTTGATTTAGGACCGCTGGATTTAGGTGAAAATGCAAGAAGGGATATGGTTCTTACTCTGGAGGATATGGGATTTGTGATTGAGGCGTCCCACCATGAGGTAGCGCCTGCCCAGCATGAGATTGACTTTAAGTATGATGAAGCACTAGCAACTGCAGATAATATTATGACATTTAAGCTGGCAGTAAAAACCATTGCTAAGAGACACGGACTGCACGCAACCTTTATGCCCAAGCCCAAGTTTGGTGTAAACGGTTCCGGTATGCACATTAACATGTCCTTATCGAAAGATGGGAAAAATATTTTCAATGACCCTTCTGATACCCTTGGTTTAAGCAAAGAAGCCTATTACTTTATTGGCGGTATTATGAAACATATGAAGGGAATGACAGCAATTACCAATCCGCTGATCAACTCCTATAAGAGACTGGTACCTGGATATGAGGCACCGGTTTATATTGCATGGAGTGCAACCAACAGAAGTCCTTTAATTCGCATTCCTGCATCAAGAGGAGAGGGAACCAGAATTGAGCTTCGCTGTCCTGATCCATCTGCGAATCCCTATCTGGCGCTGGCAGTATGCTTAAGAGCCGGATTAGATGGAATTGCAAATAAGATTGAGCCTCCCGCAAGTGTAGATTGCAATATTTTTGCCATGACAGATGCGGAAAAGAAGGAACGTGGCATTGAAGCAATTCCAGGTACATTGATTGAGGCGATTTATGAGCTTGAAAAAGACGAGTTCGTTCAGGATGTGTTGGGCAAACACGTTTCTTCTAAATACATTGAAGCGAAGAAAGCAGAATGGGCAAATTACCGTTCGCAGGTGACTGATTGGGAAATTAATCAATATTTGAACCAATTTTAAGCGCAGAAAATGTTTACTGATGAGGAGGTGTTTGCATGACCGGTGTAATTGTAGCCCTCCCCAAAATAGATGATGCCAAAAATATGAAGAATCTTCTGGTACGCAATGGCATTTCAGTGGCGGGTGTCTGTACCACCGGTGCGCAGGCGATTGCGATGGCAGACGGACTCAACGATGGTATCATTATATGTGGGTACAAGTTATCGGACATGATTTATTCCCAGCTTCGTGAGAATCTTCCTTTTGGATTTGAAATGTTGCTTATGGCTTCCCAGCAAATTATTGGAGGTGGCATGGTGGAAGGCGACATTATGTGCCTGACGATGCCCTTAAAGGTGCATGACCTGATCAATACTGTGGACATGATGACACAGAATATTGAGCGAAGGAGAAGAAGGCTTAAGACAAAACCCAAAGAGAGAAATCCCGAAGAGGTGAAGCTGATTAAGGAAGCAAAGGAAGTGCTGATGAACCGAAACCATATGTCGGAGGAGGAAGCACACAGATATATACAGAAATGTAGTATGGATAGTGGAACCAATATGGTTGAAACAGCCCAGATGGTTTTAACCATGATGAGAGCATAATAAACACAGCAACTTAGCGTAGCAGCAGGTTGCTGTGTTTTTGAGTGTCTGCCAGCGGATATCCTTTCAGTTCCTTTTGACAGCCTTTCGACGGATTTGTAGAAACAGCCGTTGCAAAAATGTTGCTGCCCGGATGGCGTGTTTGAAGAAGCCATAGCGTGTAAAGTGCTTGATCCTATAAAAAATTTTGGTAAAATCTAAAAAATCCATTTTAGAGACGATATAAACAGTCCGATTTAAAAACTCGCTAACGCTCAAACAGTTAAATCGGGCTGTACGTTTTCTA
>CAMBLS010000019.1 GCA_945868485.1 uncultured Lachnospiraceae bacterium
CCGGAATGGGAAAGTGAACGGTGTGGTGGGAATGGATATGTATATGGATAATCTGGTTTCACTTATTGAAAAAAGCTATACATCAAGCAGCTATGTATTTTTGACTACTGATGATGGAGCGATTCTTGTACATCCCAATGGTGAATTTTCAATGAATGTGGACAGTATTCCAACTGTTCAGGATGTGAATGGAGGGAGATATCAGACCCTTGTAAAGGGAAATCAGTCTACAAGTCTTTTTTGGGATTATAAAGGTGGCTTTAAGCTTGGAATTGGCAATACCTCTGAGGTGACCGGGTGGAAAGTAATTTCCGTGAAGCCGATATATTCAATCCTGCTGTTTTTTGCATGCATTATCGGCCTGAATCTGGTAATTTATTTTGCTACAAATGCAATTACAAGAAAAGATATTAATGAAAAAATCAATGCTTTATTTAAACCCCTGGAGTCTATCAGCGACAAGATGGTGCGGGTTGCACAGGGAGATTTGGCAGTTACGTTTGATGAAGAAAAGAATTCTTCGGAAATTGAAAGACTGACAGACTCCATAAATGAGACAGTTAAGAGTCTTAAATTTTATATTGGCAGTATTGCAGGAACGGTTACGGCAATCTCGGACAAGAATCTGACGGTTAAGATTGATGGAGATTTTAAGGGGAGTTATGTTCAGATTAAGGATGCACTGGAAAGCATTGTAAGCAACCTGAATGAATCCTTTAAGCAGATTAGAAGAGAAGCTGATAATGTTCTGGATTTTGCGGACAAACTTGAAAAGACAACGGAGAATGTGGCACAGAGTGCTTCCGTACAGAATGAATCGGTTGCGAATGCGTCAAAGGATATGGAGCAGCTGACGGAGCAGACGAAACAGATTACGGAACGGGCAATTTATGTCAGGGATAATGCTGAGATTACCAAGGAGCATTTGGAAACAGGAAATCGTGAGATGGATGCAATTGTAAGTGCAATTGACAGTATTGAACAATGTTATGAGCAGATTGCTGAGTTTGTCGGAGAAATTCAAAAGATTGCATCCCAGACAAATCTCCTGTCTTTGAACGCTTCTATTGAAGCGGCGAGAGCAGGAGAATCAGGAAAAGGTTTTGCGGTAGTCGCAGATCAAATCAGTACACTTGCAGAATCCAGTGAGAGAGCAAGTAAAAATATAAATAAACTAATAGAAGAATCCAAGTCTGCTGTTTTGACAGGAAAAGAATTGGTTACGGCGACTTCTGCAACGATCCAGCAGGGAATGAATGACTCTGTCCAGTCGAAGATTCATATGGATGAAATTGTGGAGTTTGTTGAAAAGCAACAGAAAGCAATTGAAGACATTAATCAAGAATTAAAGGACGTTGCTGAAATTGTAGAGAATAATGCGGCAAGTGCAGAAGAAAATACTGCAATCAGCCAGCAGCTAAATGAATGTGCACAGAGCTTAAAACAGATGGCAGATTCCTTTCAGCTGAGATAGGAAGGCGCATACCATATTTATGATTACCAGTTTTTCACTTGCCATGTGTTTCGGTCTGTGATACAATATCCATCGGTGACAAACAAGTGTCCGTGATACGGAAACAGACACAAAGAACGTAGGTGCAGACTATGGGAAGCAGATATTTTGTAGTAAAGGAACAGGCGGTGCCGGAGGTACTTCTTAAGGTGGTGGAAGCTAAGAAGCTGCTGGAAACGGGCAGAGTGTCAACAATACATGAAGCCACAGACCAGGTTGGCATCAGCAGAAGTTCTTTTTATAAGTATAAGGATGACATCTTTCAGTTTCATGATAATGCACAGGGGACGACAATAACCCTTACCTTCCAGATGGAGGATGAGCCGGGATTATTGTCAGATGTGCTGAAAATCATTGCTGAGTTTGGTGCCAATATACTGACCATTCATCAAAGTATTCCCATTAATGGTGTGGCATCTCTAAGCTTAAGTGTTCAGGTGCTCCCGACTACAGGGAATGTATCAGAGATGCTTGAAACGATGGAACAGCAAAAGGGTGTCAGGAACGTTAAGATATTAGCGAAAGAATAACAGGAAAAGTCAAGGGAGGAATTGGAATGATTCAGGTTGCGGTGATGGGATACGGTACAGTAGGAAGCGGTGTCGTAGAGGTAATTGAAAAGAATAAAGAGGAAATTAACAAGAAGTCAGGTGAGGAGATCAATATAAAATATATATTGGACTTAAGAGACTTTCCAGGAGATCCCTTTGAGGATAAAATCGTACATGATGTGGAGAAGATTTTAAATGATCCGGAGATAAAGATTATCTGTGAAACTATGGGGGGATTAAAGCCGGCATATGATTTTACTAAGAGAGCATTACTTTCTGGAAAAAGCGTATGTACCTCTAATAAGGAACTGGTAGCAGCACATGGACCGGAGCTGATTAACATTGCCCATGACAATAAGTGCAACTATCTGTTTGAGGCCAGCGTAGGCGGCGGTATTCCGATCATTCGTCCGCTCAACTATTCCCTTACAGCAGAGAAGATTGATGCAATTACAGGTATTCTCAACGGAACCACCAATTATATTCTTTCCAAGATGGAGAAGGAAGGAGCAGATTTTGAGGATGTTCTGAAGGAAGCTCAGGAAAAGGGTTATGCGGAGAGAAATCCCGAGGCAGATGTGGAAGGCTATGATGCATGCCGTAAGATTGCAATCCTCTCTTCCCTGATGTGCGGTAAGAATGTAAAATATGAGGATATTTATACAGAGGGAATTACCAAAATTACAGCAACAGACTTTGTTTATGCACATGCCTGCGGAAGAACGATTAAGCTGCTGGCACAGAGCAAGGAAGTGGATGGAAGGTTCTATGCTATGGTTGCACCATGTATGATCAGTACCTCCAACCCTCTCTATATGGTAAATGATGTGTTTAATGCTGTATGTGTGCATGGCAATATGTTAGGAGATTCCATGTATTATGGCAGAGGGGCAGGAAAGCTTCCAACGGCCAGCGCAGTTGTATCTGATGTGGTGGACTGTGCAAGACATATTGGCAAGGTGATTATGTGCTTCTGGGATTCAGAGGATGTAGCGCTTACCGGAATTGATGAGGCCAGCCGCAGATTCTTTGTGCGTGTTCCCTTAGAGCAGGAAAGCAAGGCTCTTCAGGTATTTGAAAGCGTCAGTGTGATTGAGGCTAATGTTCCCGGAGAATTTGGATTTATCACAGATGTTATGACCGAAAAGGAATTTAACAGGAAAGCTGAAGAGGTAGGAATTATCAGCCGTATCAGAATAGAGTAATCATCAGGAACGAGGAATAAAAACATGTCAGATCAAAAATATATTGTGGTGCTGGGGGATGGAATGGCAGATGAACCCATAGAAGCACTGGGTGGAAAAACGCCGCTTGAATATGCAGACACACCGGCAATGGATCGCTTAAGCAAGCTTTCGGAAATCGGGCTTGTGCACACCATTCCGGAAGGAATGAAGCCAGGATCAGATACTGCAAATCTTTCCGTGCTTGGCTATGACCCCGAGCGTTATTATTCGGGGCGTTCTCCCTTGGAGGCGCTTAGCATAGGTGTTCCTATGAAGGATACGGACGTAGCGCTTCGCTGTAATATAGTAACCATTTCAGAGGACGATGTTCCCTTCGAAGAGAAAACTATTATTGACCACAGTTCAGGGGAAATCAGCACACAGGACTGTGCTGTTTTGCTGGAGGCGGTAAAGTCAGAGCTGCAGAATGAAACCTATCAGTTTTATGTGGGAACCAGCTATCGTCATTGCCTGATTTGGAACAAGGGAAGTGTCATTGAATTATCACAGCCCCACGATGTGCTTGGTCAGGTCATTGGACAATATCTTCCTACAGATGAAAATCTTCTTCGCATGATGAAGAGGAGTTATGAAATTCTAGTCAATCATCCCATCAACATAGAGCGTAAGAAGCAGGGGGTGAATCCCGCAAACTGCTGTTGGTTCTGGGGAGCAGGAACAAAGCCAATGCTCTCTTCCTTTGAAGAAAAGAATGGTCTAAAGGGAATGATGGTTTCTGCGGTAGATTTGCTTAAGGGAATTGCAGTGGGAGCCGGTATGGGTGTTGCCCATGTGGAGGGTGCTAACGGTGGACTGCATACCAACTATGAAGGAAAGGTTCAGGCAGCTCTTGATGCACTGAAGGATGGTTATGACTTTGCATATATTCATGTGGAAGCACCGGATGAGATGGGGCACCAGGGTAGCGTGGAAAGAAAGGTTCAGGCCATTGAATTTCTGGACAAGAGAGTGATTGCTCCACTGACGGAAGCTCTTGATAAGGAGAAGACAGCCTACAGGCTTTTGGTTCTTCCAGATCACCCTACGCCTATCAGGGTAAGGACCCATACGGCAGACAGTGTTCCATATCTCTTATATGACAGCACCGCAGAGAAAAAAGAGGTGTGGAATTATAATGAGAAGGAAGCTGGGGAAAGTGGAAACGATGTTTCCCTAGGATATACAATGATTGATAAGCTTTTAGAAAAGTAAAAGCGTATATTAATAAGAACAGCTTTGCAGGCTTTATGGCTGTGTGTCAGAGCCTGCATATGATGGAAAGGCATGGTTATTGTAATGAAAAAAGTAGTCAAATTTGGTGGAAGTTCGCTTGCCAGTGCTGAGCAGTTTAAGAAAGTCGGTAACATCATTCACGCAGACGCAGAAAGGCGCTATGTCATACCTTCTGCTCCGGGAAAAAGATTTTCCAAGGATACAAAGGTTACTGATATGCTTTATGGATGCTATCATCTGGCAGAAGAAGACAAGGATTTCAAAAAGGAGCTGGCAGATATTGCAGCACGCTACCAGGAAATTATAGACGGGCTTGGACTTACCATTAGCTTAAAAGAAGAATTTAAGACTATTGAAAAGAATTTTAAGGAAAAAGCAGGAGAAAATTATGCAGCCTCTCGCGGAGAATATCTAAACGGGATTATTATGGCAGCTTATCTGGGATATGAATTTATAGATGCCGCAGAAGTGATTCGTTTTACAGATGAGGGGGATTTTGATTCTGAGCTTACTAATCAGATTTTAGGAGAACGGCTTGCTGGTGTAGAAAGTGCAGTAATTCCTGGATTTTACGGTGCATATGCAGATGGCAGAGTAAAAACCTTCTCAAGAGGTGGTTCCGACATTACCGGTTCTATTGTTTCCAGAGCAGTCAAGGCAGATGTCTATGAGAACTGGACAGATGTATCCGGTTTTCTCATTGCAGATCCCAGGATTATTGAAAACCCTGAAGGGATTGAAACCATTACCTATAGAGAATTGCGTGAACTTTCTTACATGGGCGCAAGCGTACTTCATGAGGATGCAATTTTCCCGGTAAGAAGAGAAGGGATTCCCATTAATATTCGAAATACCAACAGACCGGAGGATGGGGGAACATGGATTGTTGAAAGCACCTGCCAGAAATCCAAATATGTGATTACCGGTATTGCAGGAAAGAAAGGCTTTTGCTCTGTCAATATTGAAAAGGCAATGATGAACTCGGAGATTGGCTTTGGGAGAAAGGTGCTTCAGGCATTTGAAGACAATGGCATTTCCTTTGAGCATGTGCCTTCCGGCATTGACACCATGACCGTGTTTGTCCATCAGGATGAATTTATGGACAAGGAACAGAAGGTGGTTTCTGCACTCCACAGGTTAGCAGATCCAGACTGCGTTGAAATTGAAGCGGATCTTGCATTGATTGCAGTAGTAGGACGTGGAATGAAATCCACAAGAGGAACTGCAGGACGTATTTTCTCAGCCCTTGCACATGCCAATGTGAATGTCAAAATGATTGACCAGGGTTCCAGTGAGCTTAACATCATCATTGGTGTGGCAAATGATGATTTTGAGGATGCCATCAAGGCAATTTATAATATTTTTGTAATTTCACAGCTTTAATCAAAAAGATTCCCCGCTGCTATCAGGTGATAGAAGCGGGGTTTGTTACAATTAATAGAAGCCCTGTCCCACCAGCTGAGAAAAGTCAACAGATTCGTCAAAGAGATAGTCCAGATATTTTTTGCAGGTGTCGATTCTCTGACTGGTGTTTACAATGCCGAATACAGGGATTGCTTCTGGGTAAGCGTTGGTTTCTTTGATAAAAGGGGAATCAGAAATAAAAATGCCCACCAGTACAGGCTGCTCCATTTCTTCGGGATGGCGGTGCCGCTCTGCTTCTTGTATAAGTTCATCAAAAGTCAAAACAGAGGCATTCTGTGATGATTCATACAATTCTTTGTTGTCGACAGCTTCTGATGCTTTTTCTACTTCAGCATAATCAATATAGTAAAGGTAGTCTTTGTATTTATCAAGTTCTTCTGGGGTAAAGCATGACTGCATATCTGTAAACAATTCGCTTATGGCATAATGATTAAAAACTTCAGAGTCTATGACAAAGCAGTCCAGCTCGCCGGTCTCTCTCATGGCAAAAATCTTTTGAGAAGTTACCATGTCAAACTGACTGGAAGCATGTAAACTGAAGGTAGATGAGGTGTCAATATAGCATTGGTATTTTTCTGTATCGAAATCAGCATAATCGGAAAAAGAATCAGATAAACCAGTGCTGGAAATCTGATTGGAACCTACATTCAGCATCATGGCATTAAAACAGTAATCCTTAGAAGAAACAATGTCATGAACAAATCCTGCGATCACTGCAATTGCAATAATCACAATAATGGTGTGAAATTTATAGTAATCAAGGAAGTAGGTAATTTTTCCTTTGAGGGACATTTCCTTCATTTTTAGATGCTGTTGTCTTATTTCATCGCGGACACCCTGATATTCCCGTTCTGTTTCGTTCTTCTTGTCCATAATAGATGTTCTCCTTTCCTGTACATCTGAGATGTAAATTAATAAGAATCATATCAACTTTATAAAAGGGTGTCAATGAACTGGTGCGCAGATCAAAATTTTATATTACTTGAAAGTTTCTTAAAAATATACTATCATAATATAAATATTCTTTTACCCTTTTCGGGTATCACAAATTAATAACTGGAGGATGCAATGAACGAAACTTATGTTGAATATCTGATTAAGAAAAAAACTCCGGCGTATATGACGCTTCTGAAAATTCTTTTTACTATGCTGACGGTGTGCTTTGTAATTATCGGTTTTGTATTGATTCCGGCACTTCTTATTGGGATTGCGTTTGGCGTGGCTTCTTATTTTATATATATGAATTCCGATCTTGAATATGAATATCTTTATATCGACAAGGAACTTGTAATTGACAAGGTTATGGCTAAGAGCAAGCGTAAACGGGTGGCAGTGTTTAATCTGGAACAGATAGAGATATTAGCACCCATAAAATCCTGGCATTTGGATAATTTTAAAAACAGAAAAGATAAAGTGTTTGATTATAGTTCGGGCGAAGTAAAGCAGCCTGATTCCAGATATGTATTTTTCTACGAAGGGCAGAAAAAGGTTATTTTTGAACCAAATGAAGATATGATTAAGGCAATGCAGATGGTAGCACCCAGAAAGGTGTTCAGAGATTAATGGCAGTAATGAAACAATTAATGATAGAATGCAGGAGGAGAAAAAATGGGTCAGATAATTGGTGAAGGAATTACTTTTGATGATGTGCTGCTGGTGCCAGCTTATTCAAAAATAGTTCCAAACGAAGTGGATTTGACAACATGGTTGACGAAGAAAATCAAGCTGAATATTCCTATGATGAGTGCCGGAATGGATACGGTTACTGAGCATCGGATGGCAATTGCCATGGCAAGGCAGGGCGGAATTGGTATTATTCATAAGAATATGTCAATTGAGGCACAGGCAGAAGAGGTAGACAAGGTAAAGAGATCTGAAAACGGTGTCATCACAGATCCATTTTCCTTATCTCCGGAGCATACGCTGGCAGATGCAGATGCACTGATGGCGAAATTCCGTATTTCCGGTGTACCCATTACAGAAGGGCGAAAGCTGGTTGGAATTATTACCAACAGAGATTTAAAGTTTGAAACCGATTTTACTAAGAAAATCAAAGAATCCATGACCTCAGAAGGACTGATTACTGCCAAAGCAGGCATTACCCTGGAGGAGGCAAAGCAGATTCTTGCAAAGGCAAGAAAAGAAAAACTTCCAATTGTGGATGATAACTATAATTTAGTAGGCTTAATTACAATTAAGGATATTGAAAAGACTATCAAATATCCCTTATCTGCCAAGGATGCGCAGGGAAGACTTCTGTGCGGTGCAGGGGTTGGTATTACGGCAAATGTACTTGACAGAGTCGGCGCATTGGTAGATGCAAAGGTGGATGTAATCGTGCTCGACAGCGCTCACGGACATTCAGAGAATGTACTTCGCAGTCTCCGAATGATTAAAGAAAAATTCCCGGATTTGCAGGTAATTGCAGGAAATGTAGCTACAGGCGCAGGAACACGTGATCTGATTGAGGCGGGAGCTGATGCAGTCAAGGTAGGTATTGGACCTGGTTCCATCTGTACAACCCGTGTAGTTGCAGGTATTGGTGTTCCTCAGATTTCCGCTATTATGGATGCTTATTCAGTGGCTAAGGAATACGGAATTCCGATTATTGCAGATGGCGGTATCAAATATTCAGGTGACATGACCAAGGCAATTGCAGCCGGAGGAAATGTATGTATGATGGGAAGTATGTTTGCAGGCTGTGATGAAAGCCCCGGAACCTTCGAGTTATACCAGGGACGTAAATATAAGGTATACAGAGGTATGGGTTCCATTGCTGCTATGGAAAATGGAAGTAAAGACCGTTATTTCCAGGAAAATGCCAAGAAACTGGTGCCGGAAGGTGTAGAAGGACGTGTGGCATATAAGGGAACCGTAGAGGATACCGTGTTCCAGTTGATGGGAGGCTTACGTTCCGGTATGGGTTACTGCGGAACAGCTACTATAGAAGAACTCAAGACGAATGGTAGATTTATTAAGATTTCTGCCGCCTCCTTGAAGGAAAGTCATCCTCATGATATTCATATCACAAAGGAAGCGCCAAACTATAGTGTAGATGAATAGAAGATTGGAAAAGAAAGTCTGGGGCATCACAATGGTGCCCCGGAAATTCTGTAATGTAGATACATAGAAGTGTGGGAGTATAATAAAGCACAAGATAAGGATGGGAGGAGTACGGGTTACGTGGGTACTTTAGACGATGCTGTTTACGGGAAGGATGCTGCACCACTGATACAGAGCCTGATTGAAGGAAAGGAACTGTTAAAGTGGCAACAGCATTTTTGCGATAATGCCAACGTGTTTGCATGTTGTACAGACAGCCAGGGAACTGCCCTTACCGAGTTTGGTGGAAATAAAAATGAAGCTGCCAGAATTAAAAAGATTATAGATCATGAACAACTTCAGAATATGCTGTGTCGTGTGGCAGGGAGTGCACTGGAGGATCAGGCAATCGAGACAACCGCATATCCCAATTTACGATTAGCGGTAATATCAGCCAAGATAGAAGGAAAACCTGTGATTAACTGGTTTGTTTATGGTGTACTTTCTGATGCAGATAATGTGGATGAATATGAAAACCCACCTCTTGAGGAATTTACCAGTACAATTACTGAAAAGCAGTTTGAAAAGGTTGTTGACGCCCTCAGAGATGTTACGGATACACTGCTTGGATATAAGCTTGCCACTGTCAATGCACAGGCAGAAAGCAATCGAAGTCGCTATTCTGAAAAGGAAATGGAAGAAAATTTAAGAAGGTCAGAGGCGCTTACTGCAGTTGTACAGCTTTTGGAGAGTGAAGATGCAATTGAAAGCGTTTTACAAAAGCTTTTGGGCACGACAGGAGAATTCCTTAAGCTGAGTTTCACAGCACTTTATAGAGAAGCAAAGGACCAGAAACATTTAGATATGATAGCCCAGTGGCATGACAGGAGCCTTGAACGTGTTCCTTTAGACACAATGGATGACAAATGCAGTGCCTTTTTCAGGGTGGATAAGACGCTGGTCTTATCTTATAACTCCATGATGAAGGAGGAAGAAAAAGAACAGATGAAAGCCATGGGGTTAAAAGCGGTTATCGTAATGCCTGTGGTAATCAGCGGCGTGGTCAGAATGTATGCCTGCTTTGGAGAAAGGGTAAAGGATAGGGCATGGAAGCTTGAAGATATCAAATTCTTAAATGATTCTGTCAAAATTTTGCAGAGTATTCTGACCAAACGGATACAGAAAAATTCACTGGCAGATTCTTATGCATCTATGGAAGCAATTTTAGACAATGTGGGCAGTGCAGTTTATGTCAGGGACATTGAAACCGGAAAGGTACTCTTTTCTAATAGAAATATGCGACATGCTTTTGGTGCGGAACTTGAGGATGGAACACTGAATTTATTTCTTGATGGAGTGATACAAAGAGAAAGCGGTATCAGTGAAATTCATCTTCATAGAAGAGAACAGTGGTATGACCTGTATTATACCCACATGAAATGGGTAGATGGAAGACAGGTGCTTCTGTGTGCTTTGTATGATGTCACCGAAAAGAAAATTTATCAAAGAAAAATGGAACAACAGGCGAGTACTGATTTCCTGACGGGCTTGTACAATCGTATGTTCTGCGAAAGAGATCTTACGCAGTATGTAGATAAGGCAAATAAGGTCGGGGGAAAAGGTGCCTTACTCTATTTGGATATAGATGATTTTAAACATATCAATGATGGACTTGGACATCAGTATGGTGATGTACTGTTAAAGTCAATTTCCAGCAGCCTTCAAAGTATAAAGGGCATTGAGAATACCTGTTACCGTATGGGCGGTGATGAGTTTGTCATTATTATTCCACCGGATAAACATGACCGGATGGAGCAGATTATTACTTCTATCAAGGAAGTCTTTTTAAAGCCATGGTTTCTTAAGGAAGACGATTATTATTGCACCATGAGTATGGGAATTGTGGAATTTCCCACGGATGATGCAGCAAATGATCTGATTAAAAAAGCGGATATTGCGATGTATGAGGCAAAAGAGGGTGGGAAAAACCGGATTGTCCACTATACAGACAGCTTTGGTATCAAATCAGGCAAGCGTCTTGACATGGAAAAGAATATGCGTGACGCTTCTGCCAAAGGATATCATGAATTTGAGGTTTATTATCAGCCGATTATAGACATCCAGAAGGATGGACTCCCCTGCACAGGCGCAGAGGCGTTGATCAGATGGAACAGTGCAGAGCTTGGATTTATATCTCCGGCAGAATTTATACCCCTCGCAGAATATTTGGGGCTGATTAATCCCATTGGAAATTATGTACTGCGAGAAGCATGCAAAACCTGTAAAAATTGGAATGATAATGGTTATCCTGATTACAAGGTCAATGTCAATCTTTCTGTGGTACAGCTTTTGCAGCCTGATATTGTGGAAAGCATCGAAAAGATTATCAAAGAAACCGGTATCAAGTCATGTAATCTTACCCTTGAGGTCACAGAAAGTCTGGCAATTAACGACATGGGACGAATGAAAGAAATCCTTGCAAGAATCAGGGCATTAGGTGTAAGAATTGCGCTGGATGACTTTGGAACCGGATATTCTTCTTTGAATCATATCAGAGAAATTCCCCTTGACGTGATCAAGGTTGACCAGAGCTTTATTAAGGATCTGGAAAGAGATTCTTATGCCAAGTCATTCATAAAGATGGTGGGTGATCTTGCAACGACTATAGGAGTCAATCTGTGCGTGGAAGGAGTAGAAACCAAAAAGCAGTATAAGATCTTGTCAGAGATTTGTGACTGCATGGTACAGGGATATTATTTTGACAGACCGATGCCGAGGGAGTTATTTGAAAAAAAGTATACACCCAATATTTTTCCTTTATAAATTTATGTTGTTGTGCTATGATTACTAAGGATATGATGAATGAAACTGATTGTAGGAGGTAGAACCCATTAGGCAATGGTATGGGTGACAAGAGCAATGAGCGAAAACGAAATGAAGGTTAATAATGTGGAAGAAGAGAAAACAGTTGTTTCCAGAAATTTCATTGAGCAGATTATAGATAAGGATCTGGCAGAAGGTGTATATGACACCGTGCATACCAGATTTCCACCCGAACCTAACGGGTATCTGCATATTGGACATGCTAAGAGCATTCTTCTTAATTACGGGCTTGCACAGGAATATGGCGGCAAGTTCAATATGCGATTTGATGATACCAATCCCACCAAGGAAAAAACTGAGTTTGTAGAGTCCATTTTGGCAGATATCAAATGGCTTGGTGCTGATTGGAAAGACAGATTATTCTTTGCATCCAATTACTTTGAACAGATGTATGAGGGAGCAGTAAAGCTGATTAAAAAGGGTAAAGCTTATGTCTCTGACCTTACCGCAGAAGAAATGAGAGAATACAGAGGTACACTTACAGAGCCTGGTAAGAATGATCCTAATCGTGACAGAAGTGTAGAAGAAAATCTCGAACTTTTTGAGAAGATGAAAAATGGTGAGTTTAAGGATGGCGAAAAGACCCTTCGTGCAAAGATTGATATGGCATCACCTAATATTAATATGCGTGATCCAATTATCTACCGTGTGGCACACATGACCCATCATAACACAGGAGATAAGTGGTGTATTTATCCTATGTATGACTTTGCACATCCTATTGAGGATGCTATTGAAGGAATTACCCATTCTATTTGTACGCTGGAATTTGAGGATCACAGACCCTTGTATGACTGGGTAGTGAGAGAACTGGAATATCCCAATCCTCCGAAGCAGATTGAGTTTGCCAAAATGTATTTAACCAATGTGGTCACTGGTAAAAGATATATTAAAAAGCTGGTAGAGGAAGGAATCGTAGACGGCTGGGATGACCCCAGACTGGTTTCTATCGCTGCTCTTAGAAGGAGAGGATTTACACCTGAGTCCATTAAGATGTTTGTGGATCTGTGCGGTGTATCCAAAAGCAATTCTTCTGCTGACTATGCAATGCTTGAATATTGTATTAGGGAGGATTTGAAATTAAAGCGTCCCCGTATGATGGCAGTCCTTGATCCTGTAAAGCTGATTATTGATAACTATCCGGAGAATCAGTCAGAAATGCTGGAGGTTGCCAACAATCTTGAAAATGAGGAGATGGGAACAAGGCAGGTACCTTTTGGAAGAGAGCTTTATATCGATCGTGAGGATTTCATGGAGGAGCCTCCAAAGAAATACTTCCGTTTATTCCCGGGCAATGAAGTGCGTCTGATGAATGCTTATTTTGTAACCTGTACTGGATGCGTTAAGGATGAAAATGGCAAGGTAATCGAAGTACATTGTACCTATGATCCGGAGACAAAGTGCGGAACTGGATTTACCGGACGTAAGGTTAAAGGGACGATTCACTGGGTACCGGCAAAGGAAGCAGTGAAAGCAGAGGTCAGACTTTACGAGAATATTATTGATGAAGAAAAAGGCGTTTATAATGAGGATGGAAGCTTAAACTTAAATCCTAATTCATTGACTGTTTTGAAGGAATGTTATTTAGAACCGGCTTTAAAGGATGCAAAGCCCTATGACAGCTTTCAGTTTGTACGTCAGGGATATTTCTGCGTAGACGCTAAGGACTCCAAGGAGGGAGCACCTGTATTTAACAGAATTGTTTCACTTAAGAGTTCCTATGCATTACCAAAAGCATAAAAGAAAAGGAAGGTACTTAACATGGCCGGATTACTAGCTGGATTAGGAGCTCTAGGGCTTAAAAATCTGGAAAATATGGATTTGTTTGAAGAAAAAAAGGATGAGAAACTGGCGAAGGATGCTGGAAAAAAAACGGTGATACAGGAGACGGATTATCTTTTTGACAAGGTTTATGAATGTCCTGTGTGTTATGGACAGATTAAAGCAAGAACCATTAAAGTCGGAAAGGCAAGACTGTTGCACACGGATATGGATTTACGTCCTGTATATGAAAATATTGAACCGATAAAATATGATGTGATAAGCTGTCCGCATTGTGGGTATTCTGCTTTGACCAGATATTTCGGAGGATTGACGTCTTCTCAGGCTAAGGCGATTAAAGAGAATATTTCCAGAGCATTTAATCCTGTCATTGCGAAGAAGGATACTTATACTTATGAGGAGGCAGTGGCCAGATATAAACTTTGTCTTGCAAATGCTATTGTAAAGCATGCCAAAGCAAGTGAAAAGGCATATATTTGTCTGAAAGCTGGCTGGCTGATCAGAGGCATGGGAGAAAGCCTTGAAAAAGAAGGGAAGACCTCTCCGAAGGAGCTTGCAGAAATTAAAGCGCAGGAAAAGGAATTCCTGAAAAATGCGCTGGAAGGCTTTGTTGCCGCAAGGCAGGCAGAAAGTTATCCCATGTGTGGAATGGATGAAACCACTGTGGATTATTTGATTGCAGTACTTTCCATGGAGTTTGAGAAGTATGAGGTGGCATCAAAGATGATTTCCAGTATTTTGGTTTCACCATCAGCAACCAATAGAATGAAAGATAAGGCGCGGGATGTAAAGGAAGTTCTGCTTACAAAGATTAAGGAGAAAAAAGCGAATTAGTTATGAATGACCTGACGATACAGCTGACAGACCATGCAGGAAAGTGTCTGTACCAGCAGATTTATGAATACATCAGGGATGAGATAAGAACAGGGAAGCTTCAAAAGGGTGAGAAGCTTCCCTCAACTCGTTCTTTGGCAGAATATCTTCAAGTGGCAAGAAGCACGGTGGATTTCGCTTACGGTCAGCTGGTTGCCGAAGGGTATATAGAAGCAAGGCCCTGTAAAGGTTATTTTGTAAGCCGGGTGGAAGAGTTGTTTCATCTTTCTGGTGATATGGAGACTTTTGGACATCAGGAGAAAAACAGGATAACCACAACAACTGATAGCGGATTAACTTCAGCACCTGCGGAAGCGATTGTAATGGAGAAAGAAGTGCAGGCAAAAATCTTGTACGATTTTTCACCACATGCCATCAGCCTGAAGGATTTTCCCTATGCAACCTGGAAAAAAATAACCAAAAACATTTTGGTGGATGCCAATAGCGAGATGTTTGCATTAGGGGATGCCCAAGGAGATAAAGAACTGCGGGAAACCATCAGTAGATACCTTCATTCCTCGCGAGGAGTCAACTGTGCGCCGGAGCAGATTGTTATTGGAGCCGGAACGGACTACCTGTTTATGTTGCTGGAGAAGATTTTGGGCAGGCATGTTCCCATTGCCATGGAGGAGCCTACTTATAAGCGTGCATACAGAGTGTTTCAGTCCTTTGCCTATGAAATAGAAGCAATCCCTATGGACGAAAATGGTATGGATGTGGAAAAACTGCGCAACACTAGGGCACGGGTAGCCTATGTGATGCCCTCTCACCAATATCCCACAGGAGTGGTAATGCCCATTGGGAGACGTCTGGACCTGTTGAAGTGGGCAAAGGAGGAGGAAAATCGATATCTCATAGAAGATGATTATGACAGTGAATTCCGTTATAAAGGGAAACCAATTCCTTCTCTTCAGGCATCAGACAGGGATGGAAGGGTTATTTATATGGGAACCTTTTCAAAGTCAATTGCACCTGCAATCCGTGTGGGATATATGGTATTACCGATGAAGCTTCTGAAGATTTATAAAGAGAATTGCGGATTTTATGCCTGTACAGTATCACGAATAGACCAGAGGATATTGAATGAATTTATCAGGGATGGCTATTTTGAGCGATACCTGAACAAAATGCGAAAGGTATATCGTGAACGGCATGACTTCCTCCTGAATCAGTTGTCATTTTTGGAAAAAGAATTTGAGATTTCAGGAGAAAATGCGGGACTTCATATTCTGATTAAAAGCCGACGCCGGATACCGGAAAAAGATCTTTTGCAGG
Source organism: uncultured Lachnospiraceae bacterium (assembly GCA_945868485.1). GTDB lineage: Bacteria > Bacillota > Clostridia > Lachnospirales > Lachnospiraceae > Suilimivivens. The sequence continues at coordinate 15,804 of CAMBLS010000019.1, forward strand.
CAGCGGCTCAAGCAGGATTGAAGCTGTATGGAATATCAGACGCCTGTATGGGGCAGGGAAATGCAGAAAATACAGCCTTTGCAGGTACTGTGCTTTTGGGCTATGGAGCCCTAGATAAGCAGGAACTGTTTCAAGGGACGGAACTCTTAAAAGAAGCCTGGAGTGCCTACTTATAGCAGGTAATCCAGGCTTTTGCTCAATCAGTCAACTTAAGCTTCATCCTCATCATCAAAGAATTCTTCTACTGTTTCGTTGGACGCAGCAGCAGGCACAGGCTCTTCGACTGCGGCATTTTCCTCCACAGATGCTTCTTCGGCAGCAGCAGCTTCCTCTACAGGTGCTTCTTCGGCAGCTTTTTCCTTGTTCAGTGCCGTAAGGTCGGTGAAATTGCTCTCGGAAACAATCTGACTTTCTGTTGCAGATTTTACGTTTTCTCTGATCTGTTGAACAGAATCGACAATAACCTCCTTTGCCTTTTGAAAAGCTTCTGAAGCTATGGCTTCTGCCTTATCCAGATTTAAGGATACATAAGAGCGTGCTTTTGTTTCAGTGGTATCATCGTCAAGATCTTCGGAAAAATCATCAAAATCATCGTCCGTATCCTCAGTTTTACCGGAGGAAGGAGCGTTGTCTTTCGTTTGGAAATAGTGGTATGCACCGTAAGCAGCAGCACCGGCTACAGCTGAGAAAAGTATAAATTTACCAAGTTTTTTAGACATAAATGTACTCCTTTCAGTTATTTTTCGTCTAGTAATATCTTAATACTATTCTACGGAATTGAAAAGAGAATATGTATAAAAAAAATATAAATTGAAAGGGCATCTAGGTTTATGAATGTCATAAGAGGTAAGGCTGAACAGATACAAGATGTGGTGGAGAGAAAAAAACTTTCCACTAGTTTGTGGCAAGTGATTGAAGGAATGGCGGGAATATGCTATATTTAAATTCGACTCATAAGGTCAATAGGAAGCATTGAAATGAAGTAGTGGGAGTGGAATTTCATGAACGAAAAATTTTTTGATCTAAAAAAAGAAAAGCAGGATAGAATGATTAATGCAGCGCTGAAGGTGTTTGCAATGAACGGTTATGAGCATGCAAGTACAGACGAAATTGTTAAGGAAGCAGGAATCAGCAAGGGACTGCTGTTTCATTATTTTATCAGCAAGCTAGGGCTTTATTCATTTGTTTATGACTATTCTGTCAGATATATTATGCTTGAGCTTTCCACAGGAGTATCTGCGGGAGAAACAGATTATTTTGAGTTGCAGAATCAGATTAACTTATCCCAGCTTCAGGTGATGAAGAACTATCCCTATATGCTTCAATTTTTAAATAAAAGCCGGGAAGAAAATGTGAGTGAGGCTTTGGTCGAGACAGAGGATAAGAGAGGCGTTCTTCCTGAGAAATATGAGGAAATCATGGGGAGAGCAGATTCCGATAAGTTCAGGAATGAAACAGATCTGGTTTTTCTTACTAAGATGATAGAGTATACAACCAACGGACTTATGACAGAACATTTTCTAAATGGATCTTTTCAACCGGAAATCTATTATAAAGAAGTGAAACAATACATGGAAATGTTGAAAAAACTCAGTTATAAATCATAAAATCAGTAAAAGTGAGGTTGCAATGAAGGAAAAGCTTTATACAATACCCTTAAACGATGCAGTGGCAGCGGAGGATGAATGCCCATTCTGCTTCATAGAAAGGGCGGTTGAACAGGATATCATGGATTTTGTGCTGGGTTCAGGTTCCTCCTATATGGAGAGCGATGTTCGGGAAGCTACTGATAAAGCAGGTTTTTGCCGTGAGCACTTTAAAAAGATGTTTGATTACGGAAATACGCTTGGCAATGGCTGGATTTTAAAGACCCACTATATGCAGATCAACAGGGAAATGAAAGAGCAGTTTAAAAAGTTTGTTCTGCCTAAAACAGGATTAATGGGAAAAATGAAGAAAAGTGCGCAGCGGGTAAACCCTATTGGCATCTGGGTGGAGGAAAAAGAAAAATCCTGCTATATCTGCAATCGTTTTGCTGATACCTATGACAGATATATGGACACTTTCTTTTACATGTATAAAAAGGATGAGGATTTCCGAGAGCGCATTCTTACAGGTAAAGGTTTTTGTCTGCACCATTTTGGAGATCTGTGTGAATATGCACAGACCAGACTGAATGATAAGGAAAAGAAAGAATTTTATCCCGCTATGTTTGAACTAATGGAAAGGAACATGGAGCGATTGCAGGAAGATGTGTCATGGCTGGTAGATAAGTTTGATTACCGCAACAAGGATGCAGACTGGAAAAATTCTAAGGATGCGATTCAAAGGGGCATGCAGAAATTGAAGGGTGGATATCCGGCAGATCCTGTGTATAAGATGAATAAATAAAAATGAGTCATAATAAAAACTCCCCGACCAGGGGAGTTTTTTATATAACGCCAAAGGACTTTAAGATCCAATAGCAAAGACCCAGTACCCAGCTTGTAAATATTCCATACAAAATCACAGGACCTGCAATAGTAAAAATTTTGCATCCAATACCGAAAACCTGTCCTTCTTTTTTGAATTCAACAGCAGGTGCGGCAACAGAGTTCGCAAATCCGGTAATGGGTACCAGAGCGCCTGCACCGCCGAATTTTACAATCGAAGGATAAATGTTCAGACCTGTCAATAATACACTTATAAATACCAGTACAAGGGAACAAAAGCTTCCTGACATCTCCTTGTCCATTCCCAGCTGATTGGATGCAAAATTTAAAAGAAGCTGTCCCAGAAAACAGATAATGCCTCCGGTGATAAAGGCCTTTAGCATTTGCAGATACAGATTGTGTGTGGGGGTAATTTTTTTGACATATTCTTCGTAATCCTTTTCCAGCGTAATCTGTTCTTCACTTTTAGGATTGTTCATAAATTTATACCGTCCTGTCTCGTTTCTTATCATTGAAGAAGAAAATCAATGTGATATTTATTTTGCATTTTTTTAGAAAAAATATACATGAAAAACTTCAGGAACATTCTTGTAGATTTGAAACGGGGATGATACAATGATTGCTAGCGAGATGATTAGAATCACATGATAAAAACAGAGGAATGTTATGGTCAGTTTTTCAAGTTTGGAATTTCTGTTTCGATTTTTACCTATATTTTTAATTGCATATTTTGTTGTGCCTGCCAAGTATCGGGAAATCATGCTGTTAATTGGCAGCTTGGTTTTTTATGCGGTAGGTGAGCCGGTCTTCTTATTGTTGCTGATTTTAGCGACAGTGATGAATTATTATATGGGGATGAAAGCATGGGAGCTTGGTGAAGGATATACGGTACAGCCGTGGCGTCTCCAGAAGCGTAAGCAGATTGTGATAGCAGCAGTAGTAATTGACGTGTTGATTTTGGCAGCGTTTAAGTGCCTTTCTGCTTTTGTGGACACTGCGCTGCTTCCGCTGGGAATCAGTTTTTATATTTTTAAGATGATATCATTCCAGGCAGATATACTCCGTGGAGAGATTTGGAATAAACCCAAATTCAAGTATGTGGCACTGTATTTTACCATGTTTCCACAGGTGGTGTCCGGTCCCATTATGAGATATAATGAGGGAGAATTTGACCTCGACAGGACATGTGGGTTAGAGCAGTTTGAGGATGGACTGAAATATTTTATCCTGGGATTGGGGATGAAGGTACTTCTGGCAGATCGTCTGGCAATTTTGTGGAATGATCTTCAGATGATTGGATTTCAGAGTATTTCCACACCTCTGGCATGGCTTGGCGCGGCAGGATATTCGCTTCGTCTGTATTTTGACTTTTGGGGATATTCATTGATGGCATCAGGTTTAATGGTGATGCTCGGCTATGATTTTATTGAAAACTTTAATCACCCCTATGCTTCTAAAAGCATTTCAGAATTTTACAGAAGATGGCATGTAACGCTGGGAAGCTGGTTTAGAGACTATGTCTACATTCCGCTGGGGGGCAGTCGATGTGATAAAAAGCGGATTGCTCTTAATCTGGCAGTGGTATGGCTGCTTACGGGAATCTGGCATGGAAATGGCTTTAACTATGTGATCTGGGGCGTAGTTCTGGGAATTATGATTATTCTGGAAAAGCTGGTTTATGGAAAGTATTTGCAGAAAATACCGATCTTGGGAAATCTTTATGTGCTGGCCCTCATTCCGCTTACCTGGGTAGTGTTTGCCATTACAGATTTAAAACAGCTGGGAATATACTTTGGGCGGCTGTTCCCCTTGTTTGGAGATGCAGGAATAGCAGTTAATCAGCAGGATATTTTTAAGTATCTGAGTAATTACGGAATTTACCTTGTTGCAGGAATTATCCTGTGTATTCCGGCAGTGTCTGGTTTTTATGAGAAGCACAGGAAGAATCCGGTTGTGATTGTTCTGTTGGCAATAGTGTTCTGGTTATCTGTATATTTCCTTTCAAGCAGTGCAGGAAATCCTTTTATGTATTTGAATTTTTAGTGACAGTGTAATGTGGAGGCAACAATGAAGTGGATTAAGAAATGCCCTACTCTGACTATACTGGTCATTTTGGGCTTGCTTTTTACAATTATAGGAATTGTGGGACGTTTTACAGTTTATGCGGATCAGGAGTATGACCCTCTTAAAGCGCCTGTTCTTTCCGTTATGTTTACGGGAATTAATGATGATATCTATCCTTGGCAGATTTTTACAGGGAAAAGCAGCGAAGCGATGGCACAAAGCACTGAAGGAAATGAGACGGATGACACATTGCAGGAAGTTCCCGCATCCACAGAAATACCGATAAAAGAGCAGGAGGAATCAACAATCCAGGAGCCATCAGTTTCGGCTAATTCTGTGTCAGCTAATTCAGTTTCGGATAACAAGATAGATGGTAAAGAAGAGGAGATTCCGCTGGAGAGATTAAAACCGCTTAGGGAGAGCACCCATGAGGAATATCTGAACCATATTTCTGCAGATATCTATGGAGATGCCGGTGTGGTACGTGCCGCAGCCTATACGTTTGATACAGTGGATGCAAGCTATTTTGATGATGCTCTGTTTATTGGAGATTCCAGAACAGTAGGGCTTAGAGACTACACAGACTTATCAGAGCATGCAGACTTTTATTGTGAAACCTCGCTTACCATTTATAAGGTGCTGGAGGAAAACTTTAAAGGATTGGGAACTATTCAGGATGCCCTTGCAAATAAGGATTATGGGAAGATTTATCTGATGGTGGGAATCAATGAATTGGGACGGGGCACCACAGAGGATTTTATGGAGCAGTATACTCTGGTAGTGGACACCCTTCATCAGATGGAACCTGAAGCAAAGATTTTTATTCAGGGTAATATGCGTGTTTCAGGTAAGAAGAACAGTGGGGATGCAATCTTTAACAACAGCAACATCAATGCAAGAAATAATGCCATTGCAACACTGGCAGATAATCAGCAGTTCTTCTACATTGACGTGAATGAGGTAGTGTGCGATGAGGAAGGCAATCTGGCGGAGGATTATACATTTGACCAGATTCATCTGCTGGGAGTTTATAATGATCTGTGGAAGCAGTTTTTGATGACCCATGGAGTTTTGGATTAAAATAAATACAATATAATATGAAAACGAATAAAAACCTTCAGATGAGAAAAACTAACCAAAAGTAAATCATCTGGAGGTTTTTTATGGAAGAAACAGTTGGAGCAATTTTTTCGCAGGGACAGCAGAGCATTAAGATTCCTGTTCCGGTTTATATAAGAGCCAGTGCATCGGTTGCAGGAACCAAGGAAGGGCAGGGTCCCTTTGGGGATAGCTTTGACATGGTAGGGACAGATGATAAGTTTGGTTGTGACACCTGGGAAGAAGCGGAAAGTACTCTCCAAAAAGAAGCGCTTACACTTGCAATCGGTAAGTCAGGACTAAAAAATGATGAGATTAAATATTTGTTTGCAGGTGACCTATTAGGTCAATCTATTGCCAGCAGCTTTGGACTAGGTTCTTTTCAGATTCCACTGGTAGGTATGTATGGTGCCTGCTCCACCTGTGGGCTTAGTATATCCATGGCAACCATTATGATTGCAGGCGGAATGACAGAGCATGCAGCCTGTGTGACATCCAGCCACTTTGCAAGTGCAGAAAAGGAATTCCGCTTTCCACTTGGTTATGGAAATCAGAGACCTCTTTCTGCCACTTGGACGGTAACAGGAAGCGGAGCTTTTATATTAAGCAGTGTAAAAAGTGAATGTGACAGGGCAATGATTGAGGGGCTGACAATAGGGAAGATCGTGGATCTTGGATTGAAGGATTCGATGAATATGGGAGCTTGTATGGCTCCGGCAGCCTGTGCTACAATTTACCAGCATCTTGCAGATTTTGACAGGAAGCCTTCTGATTATGATAAGATCATCACAGGCGATTTGGGAAGTGTAGGGCAGAAGGCACTTTGGGATATGATGCGTGAAAAGGGGATGGATATTTCCAGAGTACACATGGATTGTGGTATGGAAATTTACGATCAGAGCCAGGATGCTCATGCAGGTGGCAGCGGCTGTGGGTGCAGTGCAATTACGTTATCGGCGTATATCTTAAAACAGCTGGAGGAAGGAAAATGGAAGAGGGTTCTCTTTGTACCTACCGGTGCGCTGCTTAGCAAGACCAGCTTTAATGAAGGACAAAGTATCCCTGGAATTGCCCATGCAGTGGAGCTGGTAAGCTGCAAGCTAGCGTAAAATTTTATTCGGATTAAATAAAAAGAGAACACCACTTTGTGATAA
>CAMBLS010000020.1 GCA_945868485.1 uncultured Lachnospiraceae bacterium
CCTTAAAGGTATAAGGTTCTATCTCATCTACACCGTTAAGAAGGATGGTTTGAATATATTCATCTGAAGTAATCCCAGCAACCGGCTTAGCTTCTCCATTTTCATCATATGTATAGCCGGAGAACAAACCTGGCTTGATACTGTCTACACTGGAAGGAACTGCTACATTTAATGTAGAAGTCACGATTGCCATTTCGTTTTCTGTTGGTTGTTCCGGTGGTGTTCCAGAAGGATTTTTCATATATTCATAATACTTTGTTGCCTTGAGAACCATTTTCTTTAACTCTTCAAAATTCTCATCTGTTTTATAAGGCAGATTAGATACCCAACTAGTAGCATTACTCTCATTATTAATCATTTCATATCTTGGATATCCGACTAACTGTGCTTCACCAGTTTGCGTAAGGGGATCAAAATTATACTGCACTTCAATATTGGTCGGCCAACCACTGTGACAGGTAATCCAAATCTTCTCCTGATTAGGATTATTGATATTGCTCACCCCATTCATGGCATAGATAAACGGAACAGTATCTGCACCTGCCGAGTTCATCATCGCACCGACAAAAGTAAGCTTAGGGTTCGCACTTAAAGTTTCCCCACATGTAACTACCTGTGTTTTAAATGCATCTGTTCCAATAGACTGCATGGTTGATGCATCTGTAAAAATTACTGTTTCAAGATTATGGCATCCTTTAAATGCATTGTCACCTATGGAAGTAACGGATGCAGGTATAGTAATCTTTTTCAAATAACAATTGTCATTAAAACTACCTGCACCAATTGAAGAAATACCATAAGGTCCTATTGTTTCCGGAATCGTAACATTCTCAGGTTTACCATTACGCTCTATCCAAAATTTTACTAACTCATTCTTATCATTTACCTGATAGGTAACTTTAACATTTCCACCCTCACCAGTTCCCCCAGTTCCCTTTTCTTCTTTTATTAGTTCATATAACTCTTGCCCTAAATACTTGAATGCAATAGAATATTTTGATGCCGTTGTATGAATATTGGAAATATCCGGTCCTTCAAAATAAAATGATGCAGGAACTGTTTTCTTAAATTCCGCAAATCCTGTTCCAGCAGCAGCCTCCTCAGCTGTTTCTACAAAATTAATATCTGCATTCGGGACTCTTACATATTGAAGAGAAGTACACCCATCAAACATATTGATGCTCAAATTATTTTCTACATAAGTACTTGGAAAGACTAGTGATGTTAAAGAACTGCATCCTTTAAATAAATTTTTTCCCAAATCTTTTAATGCAACCGCACCGCCACCACTTGTCAAATCTATTGTTTTTAGATTAGTACAGGATTCAAAACAATTGTCTCCCAATGCTCTAAGACCTACTGGTATCGTAAAGCTTTCCAATGTATTACATTTATAAAAAGCATCTTTCCCAATTGCCTGGATATTAGCATTTGACTCTATATTACACCTCTCTAATCTAATGCATTCTCCAAATGCGCCATTTCCTATTGTCTGCAAACCATTTACAAGAGAAACCTCTTTTAATGTTGAGCAACCGTAAAATGCATAATCACCAATGCCTAAAATATTACTTCCTACGCTAAGGTTCGTAATGTTACTTTGATTTGCAAAGACACCTTCTTCTGGCTTTGTAATATATCCATCTAATGTCCATCCACCATTACCGTCATCTTTAATTTTTTCTCCACCAATATAGGCAACGTCTGCATTAATTTTCCAGTAATCATTATTATTCCCAGCCTGTATATATTCATCCGGATCTGATGCGGATGCTTTTGCTTTTAAATAAAATAACTCTGTATCCAATTTATCCTTCCAATTATCTCTCTGCTCGTAATAACATGGATAATAAACTTTATCTTTTATGGCCACAATAGGATATTCCTTATCAACCATAATGGGATTACCACTCTCATCCTGTGCACCCGAATTCTCTTTTCGTACATAAACCTGCTCACCATTTTGATTGATTCTTAGATTTATGTTATATTCATTTATTTCTAAAGGCTTAGAAGTTGCATCATCTATTATACCAGGCACTTGATACATTAGCCCATTAGTTACCGGATCTTTTCTCTGTTCCTGGCTTTCATAATATAAAAAACTATCATTTTTACTAACCAGACAATACCCCGATCTGGATGTATTATCTGTATATTTCTTATATGCCTCCAAGGTTTCCGGTATTGTCAACGAACTATCATGTCTTACACCTGCATTGTAGCCTAAAATGACTGCAACCTTATTAGGATCAGATTCTGTAGGACGCATATAAACAAACTGAAAAAGACCATCGCCTGAAGTATATACAATTTTTTCTGCAGTTCCCTCTGTTCCAGTTCTCTCCTGTGCAAAAGGAATTGTACTTTGATAAGGCTTGGTTGCACTTTTGATTGGTTCTATAGATTGCGTGCTGACCACTGCGACTTTTACTTGTTCAACATCTGTAGGATTCGCACTTACATCCTGCACCGGAATTGCAGCAACTGTAATCGCAGAAATCATAAGTAAAGCACCTATAGTTTTGCGAATTTGTCTCCTCAATTTTCTATTAGGTTTCTTTTTCGTACCTTTTGCCATTTGTAACGCTCCTTTTGGGCTACTGAATTCTCTTAGCAACAACTACAAATCTTCCATCTTCTTGGGAGTTATCACAGGTAGATAGGGTAAGAAGGCTGTCACCGTAACTGGCTGTGACACCAGTATCATACAGGCTTATCTTTTCCATCTCCTGCATATAAGAATTAAATTCTTTTTCTGAATTTGCCTCTATAAACTGGTAATATTTAAATACCATATCATTCTCATTGTAAACCTGAGACCTGAACACATACATTACCTGATAGGTTGCCTTCTCGTAAATACTGTCAAACTGAATAACCGAATGCTTCTTTCCGTATGATTCTTTTGCATACTTCTGAAGTTGTCCAAACATCTGTCCTGACTTCATGTGATGTCCATAAATAATCAGATTCGTGGAACGAGGATAAATCTGACAATCACAATCAAGAAACAGGCTTCCGTTCTTATCATATTCCTGATTAAAGTTATGCTCCAAATAATATTCGTTATTATTGGTCTGCATTACAGGATAATCTATTATTGTATCGTCAATTTTAAGCCATCCGATTAGCTTTTTGTTTTTTTCATATAAAGTTTTATATTCATCCAGGATATCAGGCATCTTGACAGACTGCTTATGGAGTGAAAACTCATTTTTCTCCTGAGTAGATGAAAGTGCATCGCTTCCTTTCAGTGCTGCCAACTCATTATAATCCATGCTTGTCCGTGCACTGTAAAAATAGTAAACACCAAAATAACCAAAACAAAGAACAGCCACTATGGATGCAACTGCCACTATCAGCTTCCGACGTTTTTCCTGCTTCTTTAATTCCTCAAGAATTTGCTCCTGCATATTCTTGTCATAATCTTCCAGCTTCTTCTTGCTGACATTTTTAGGGGAAGCTTTTTTACTTGTTTTTACTTTCTCCTTTTTGGTCTTTTTCTTATCTTTCAGTCCATTTTTTGCATTTTCAGCAGTAATTCCCTGCTTTTTTAATGCCTCTATCTTTTCGTATATTTCATCATCAAAATCATTTCCTACTGATGTCTCAAATCGATAAATACCACTTTGCAACTCCTGAAATAATTCATACAGCTGCTTGGGGTCATTTAAATTGGTCTGATCTTTAATACTCTCTATTTTTCTTTGATCACGTAATGCAGCTTCGTAATCCGCACGGGTGCGGAAGCGTTTTCCTGCAACCGTCAGTTCATCTGCCGGCATGACACACTTCTCCTTTTAATGGCATATATACTTTATTTTACTATATCTTGAAATTTATTCAAGCATTTTGTCCACATATTGTACAATTTTTGTCACACACAAAATGCCAGAGACCCTTTCCATTAATCAGAAAGTCTCTGGCATGACGGTTGTACCTTTTCTCTTATTATTATGCGGGAAATACCACCGTGAGCATCCACTTAAAATCTTCTTCTCCGTACACAGAGTGCATTACGTTTGCAGGCATCACTAACGCTTCCCCTGCATGGACAAGGTGTTCTACTCCACCTACAGTAAATCTTCCTGTTCCTTCCAAAACAGTTACGAATGCATCTCCTGCAGAATCATGTGCCCCGATCTCTTCTCCTTTTGCAAAGGCAAATAAAGTAACACTCACTGCCGCATTCTGTGCTAATGTTTTACTCACAATCTGTCCAGGCATTACCTGAACCTGATCTGCCAGTTTCATTACCTTTTCGTGTTCAATGTTTTTAATATAACTCATCCTACCAACTTTTCCTTTCTATTATTTCCGAGCTATGAATTTCAATTTTTATCTATTCAGACAGAATCGTTCCATCAACAGAAATTGTTACTACCTGCCATGGAATAAACTTACCGCTGTTTTGTATTGCTTTCCTTGCTGCTATTTCCAATCCACCGCAGCATGGTACTTCCATTCTCACAATGGTTACTCCCTGAATATCATTATTTGCAATAATCTGGGTCAATTTCTCACTGTAATCAATATCATCCAGTTTGGGACAACCAATTAATGTTACCTTCCCTTTCATAAATTTCTGATAAAATTGAGCATATGCATACGCTGTGCAGTCCGCAGCAATTAAAAGCCTTGCCCCTGCAAAACAGGAGGCATTTGTGGGAGTCAGTTTAATCTGAACAGGCCAATTCTGCAAATGCGGAACTGCATTCATGGCTTCTTGCTTCTCCGCATTTTCTTTTACAGCTGCTTCATCATATGCCGCTGCTTCTCTCTCCACAAATGTAATTGCACCGGTGGGACATGTTGGCAGACAATCCCCAAGTCCATCACAATAGTCATCCCGAAGAAGCCTTGCTTTGCCATCTACCATTCCAATTGCATTTTCATGGCATGCCGTTACACAGGCTCCACATCCATTACATTTTTCCTCGTCTATATGAATAATCTTTCTAACCATCCTGAATTCCTCCTGAATTTTTTCTTTTCTTGATGGTTATATTGTAGTAAAGTAAAAGAACAAATTCCGTTGTTATAACAACATAACTATATTTTGAATTTATTTCCAGCGAAACGTCGCTTCATCATGAAAGGTAACAACATCACATGAATTATTCAGATTTTCTCAAAATACCATTATTTGAAAACTTTAAAGAATCAGATGTAAAAGAAGCATTAGAAGTCCTGTCTTCCAGAACATGTGCTTATTCCAAAGATCAGCTCATCTATCATGAAGGCTCTTACATCAACGAAATGGGAATTGTACAATCTGGCAGCATACGTATAGAGCGCATTGATTATCAGGGAAACAGAAATATTCTTGCCCATATTGAAAAGGGACAAATATTTGCTGAATCCTATGCAATGCTTAAAAACGAACCTCTCATGATTGATGTGGTGGCCAACATAGACTGTGAAGTGCTTTTTTTAAATTTAAAAAAAATAGAAACACTGGAGACTATGAAGCACTCCTGGCATTCAGCTTTCATCATAAATCTACTCAAAATTTCTAACAGAAAAAATTTGGAACTCTCCAAAAGAAATTTTCATACCTTCTCCAAGCATATACGCAGCAGAGTACTTTCCTATCTCATCGCCCAGTCTCGGCAAAGAAAAGCCCTGGCGTTTGATATTCCTTTTAACCGCCAGCAAATGGCAGACTATCTAAACCTCGACCGTAGTGCCCTTTCTAATGAGCTGTGTAAAATGCGGGATGACGGACTGATTCTTTTTCATAAAAATCATTTTCAACTATTAATAAGCAATGTCAATATTTTCTAAATTAAACCATATGTTTTCATAAGATACAGCCACAGTGTGATAAACACAGAGCTCAAAAGAGTTGTGGACACCACACAGCTCGAGGATAATATACCCTCATGCCCCATATTTTTCGACATAATATAGCAGCTGACAGTAGTAGGGGCACCCAACATAATCAAAATTGCCACCATCTTTTCATTCCGGAAGCCTAATGACGCCGCAATTGGTAAAAAGATTGCAGGCATCACAAACAGCTTAATCAGCGAGCTGATCAGCGTAGGCTTCAGCTTCGCCAATGCTTTCCTGCCCTCAAAGGCTGCACCTAACCCTATCAAGGCAAGCGGAGTTGCAAGCTGTGAAAAGCTATGTAACGTTTTCCCAATAATAACTGGAATTTCCATACGGGTAACGGAAATAATCATTCCAAAAAAAATTCCCAGTATAATTGGATTTGTAGCAATCCCTTTTAGCGACTTTTTCAAATTTTCCCGATCTAGTCCTGTACCTCCAGGTGCAGTAAATGAAAGGATCATAACAGCTGCCACATTATAAAGCGGTACAGTTGCAAGAATCATCAAGGGAGCTATGGAGCTGGACCCATATATGTTCTGTATGAAAGCCACTCCTAAGACTGCCGCACTTCCTCTGTAAGAAGCCTGAATAAATTCTCCTTTTATTCCCCTGTCTTTTACAAGTAAATTACTGACAACAATAATTACAAGAATACAAAAAAGTGTTACCCCAAAACAGAACACGACAAATTTAGTATCCCATACTTCATAAAAATCGGCTTCCGCAATATCCGTTAAAAGCAATACCGGAAGCGTCACTTTAAAATTAAAAGAATTCAGTGTTTCAACAAAACTGCCGTCAATCATCCTTATCTGTCTTAATATGTATCCTGCCACCATAACCAAAAAAATCGGCATTGTGGCATTTAAACTAAAAATTAAATTTTCCATATTCTTTTCCCTCATCTATCCGTCAAACATTGTACAATCTTTATTCTTGAAAAACAACTGATTCACAAAAAAGTTTTTGAAAGTTTTATTCACATGGAAACACATACAAGCCATACCACATATGATAAACCATAAAACAAAACCTTTTGGAGGCAATATATATGAGTGATTTAACAGCTACCGGATGTGGATGCAATTCAGTAAATAACGGATGTGGATGCAATTCCTTTATCTGGATTATCCTTTTACTCTTCTGCTGTGGCGGTTGCGGTAATGGTATGATGGGCAGAAACGATGACAACTGTGGATGTGGATGCGGTTGTGACAGCTTTATCTGGATTATTATCTTACTCTTTTGCTGCGGAAACGGCAACAGCTGCGGATGCGGATGCTAATTGGTATAACCGATTCTTTTCATCATGTCTGAAGGGTAGGCTCTGAAAAGAGCCTACTTTTCTGCATACCTGGCAAAAAAGAAACATAAACTGTTTAAACAGGTGAAAAGGAGCAGGCATGGATTCAAATGAGCACAATAAAGTAATTGCATTTGACACTCTCTTTTGCACCAATCACATACAAATGCTTAAAATTATGCTGTCCTACATGGACAATCAGACACAAAAATTTATGGCTGTCTTTATCAAATTTCTGGAGCTGAACTATACCATTAATTATTTTAAAAGGCACCCTTTCCCTTTATGCGGATGTGCTGAAAAAGAAAATTCTCCCGACATCTTTAAAATGTGCAGTGACTTACTCCCCTATTGTACCGAAAAAGAAAAACGGCAGTTAGAACAAATTCGGGGAATTATTCAAAGTATGGAAATGTACAGAGAAATGTCTAAGACAATGGATCTAATGAAAGATTTTATGCCCGATATGTCTACCTTTGCTGGCAATGCTTCCAATAGTTCAGATGCTTTTTCCGGTAATGACGGCGGATTTGATATGATGGGCATGCTTATGAATATGCTCACACCAGAGCAAAAGCAAATGTTTGAAATGTTTGGAGGTAATCAACATGCAGAATGATTGGATGAAAGATGAGACGCTAAAAGATATTGATCCATACAAACTGGAATTTCTTCAGGCCCTTGTATTCGAAAGCAGTAATCTGAAAAAGGAACAGCTTATGCCATTTTTGATGGCAGTCATGAAACGTGGAAAAGAAAAGAATATTTCTTTTTCCGATGAAGAGATCAATGCTATCGTAGCTGTAATAAGAAAACACGCATCTCCCGAAGAAATTGCTAAAATCGAAAAAGTCATGGCCATGCGCCCCAAAAAATAGTCCTCATACTCAACACCAAAAAAGAACCGAACCCCTCTGCATGCAGAAAAGGCTTCGGTTCTTTTTTAAGCATATTACTTCATAACAATATTTACAATTCTGCCAGGAACATAAATTTCCTTAACAATGGTTCCGGTCAGCTTATCTGTAATGGTTTCCTTTGCTTTTGCAATGACAGAATCTTTATCCTCATCTCTTGCAATTGCCAGGGTTGCCTTGGTCTTTCCATTAATCTGAACAGCAATCTCAATCGTAGACTCTATGGTCTTTTCCTCGTCATATTCCGGCCATGTAGTCTGGTAAATACGACCTTCATAACCAATTGTCTGCCAGATTTCTTCAGTAATATGAGGTGCTACAGGGTTCAGCAGGGTAAGCAGGGTCTTAAACTCGCCCCTGGTCACTGCATTCTTTTTGTAGAAATCATTGATGAGTGCCATCATTGCCGCAATGGCTGTGTTATATTTCAGATTTTCAAAGTCATTGCTGACCTTCTTGATTGTCTGGTGCATCTTTACTTCCATGTCCTTGGAATATCCATCACCGTCAACGAGAATATCCTGCAGCTTCCATACTCTTTCAAGGAATCTGCGGCATCCCTTTACACCATCTTCACTCCATGCAGCACTTAAATCAAAAGCACCAATAAACATTTCATAAGTACGAAGAGTATCCGCGCCGTAATCTCTTACAATATCATCAGGATTTACTACATTTCCACGGGACTTACTCATCTTTTCCCCATTGGAACCTAAAATCATACCGTGAGAGGTTCTCTTAAGGTAGGGTTCGGGACAGGGAACAACCTTTTCATCATATAAGAACCTATGCCAGAATCGGGAATAAAGAAGATGTAATGTTGTATGCTCCATTCCACCGTTATACCAGTCAACAGGCATCCAATAATTTAGGGCTTCCTTACTTGCCAGTTCCTTATCATTAGTAGGATCTGTATATCTTAAGAAGTACCATGAAGATCCAGCCCACTGAGGCATAGTATCCGTCTCTCTCATCGCAGGACCGCCACAGCAAGGACAGGTGGTCTTAACCCAGTCTGTCATATGTGCCAGTGGTGATTCTCCATTGTCAGTCGGCATATAACTCTCCACATCAGGAAGCTCCAAAGGAAGCTCACTTTCGGGAAGTGCTACATAACCACATTTCTCACACTTTACAACCGGAATAGGTTCTCCCCAGTAACGCTGTCTGGAGAATACCCAGTCACGAAGCTTATAGTTCGTCTTCTGATGTCCAATACCCTTTTCTGTCAGGAACTCAATAATCTTTTCCTTGGCATCCGCCACAGAAAGACCATCTAAGAAGCCGGAGTTTACCAATGTTCCTGTAGCAACATCCGTAAAGACAGCCTCATTTACGTCCACAGGGCTGCCGGCAACTACTTCAATAATCGGCATATTAAACTTCTTTGCGAACTCCCAGTCTCTCTCATCATGTGCAGGAACTGCCATGATTGCGCCTGTACCATAAGTCATCAGTACATAGTCAGAAATCCATACAGGAATTTCCTTTCCGTTTACGGGGTTGATTGCTGTAAGACCATTCAGCATGACACCTGTCTTATCTTTCGCAAGTTCTGTACGTTCAAAATCCGATTTTCTGGATGCCATTTCTCTGTAGGCAACCACATCATCCCAGTTCTTAATATCTGCTTTATATTTGTCAATAAAGGGATGTTCAGGACTCATAACCATATAAGTAACCCCAAACAAGGTGTCCGGTCTTGTAGTATATATAGTCAGTTTATCTTCTTTATCCTTTAAGATAAAATCGACTTCTGCACCGGTAGATTTTCCAATCCAGTTCTTCTGTGAGACTTTAACTCGTTCCACGTAATCTACACTGTCAAGTCCTTCCAAAAGCTTATCTGCATACTCTGTAATCTTAAGCATCCACTGGCTTTTCACCTTACGAATAACCTCAGAACCACAGCGCTCACATACCCCATTTACAACCTCTTCATTTGCAAGTCCAACCTTACAAGAAGTACACCAGTTGATTGGCATTTCTGCCTTGTATGCCAGTCCAGCATTAAAGAGCTTTAAGAAAATCCACTGTGTCCACTTATAATAACCTACATCTGTGGTGTTAATTTCTCTATCCCAGTCGAAGGAATATCCTAGGGCATGAAGCTGTCCTTTAAAACGTTCCACATTATTTTTAGTCACAATCTTAGGATGAATGTGATTTTTAATTGCATAATTTTCGGTAGGAAGCCCGAATGCATCCCATCCCATCGGATAAAGTACATTATACCCCTGCATTCTTCTCTTTCTTGCAACAATGTCAAGCGCAGTGTAGGGTCTTGGATGTCCTACATGTAATCCCTGTCCTGAAGGATAGGGGAATTCCACCAACGCATAATATTTAGGTTTTGAATAATCATCAGAAGTCTTGAATGCCTTTTCGTCATCCCAAATCTTCTGCCATTTCGTTTCCACTTCTCTGTGATTGTATAAAGCTGTCATTTTTTCCTTCTTTCCGCAAATTGCAAATTCTTCAAACCAGTCCTAATTTTAACCATAATATAGCAAAATGTCAAGAAAACCGATTATTTGATTGCTCTTACCTCGTTCAGTCCATATCCCTCACGATAATCAAAAGCTATCCTGTCTCCCACCTGATATTTTACAATCTGAATCAATGCATTATCCTTCATATCTATATCAAAAATGTCCTCCTGATTTTCCAGACAGACATAATAATGTGTATTTCCATCTAGAACAATCGGAGAAATACTTTTAATAATTCCGGTAATACTCTTTCCATTCTCTGCCAAAGCACTTACAATTCCATTGGTATCCAAAAGCTCTGTATAATTCTTTTCACATTCCTGCACGGTATCTCCAATAGCTACCCATTGATACTTCTGTACATTTACCATGGCATATTTTTTTACCAGCCCAGCACCATCCTTCAGTGCCATAAAGTAAGTCGGCTCATCTGCAATATTAAGCAGCAACGGGAAAGTCGCACGATATCCTAGATTCTGTACCTGTCCTTCCGCAGAAGACATAGCCGAATCCTCGATTGCTCCCTCCACCTTATAGGATCTGGTTTCCATGGTTCTCTGGTTCATCAACACAAACCCTACATTGGACTGATCTCCACTGACACTGGTAATACCGGTATAAACCCAGACATCATCCTCCAGTGCAATATAATTGTATCCGTTCGTAGACTGTAAGCAGTCCTTCTGTCCAAGCAGGGAATTCCAAAAGCCATGCTTCAAGAGTCCAGAGTAGTCATAAAGATCCAGCAAAAGCTCTGCGGAATATACCTTGTCTATCCACTGTGGTACATCCTCCACTGCATAATCAATGCATTCTCCGGTCTGTGCATTACAGAGAACCACTCGTCCCACCGTCTGTCCACCAAATAATCCAATATTAAATTTCTTTACCGGACATACCCAATAGGGTGTTCCCTCTTCATCTATTTCAAAGAAAATCTGATCGTCAAAAATATAAGTGGGATAGTTGAATCTGAGATGCCGATAAATATTCCTGTTTAGGTACTCTCCCTTGGAATACCTAATCCCCTGATCAAGCTTCACGCATTCCGTATTCTGTGTGGTCATATCAATCAGAATATATGCCGGTATTCCGTTGCTCTGATTGGTCAGCCACTTGATAGGACTTGCATAGGTAAGCGGTGTTACTCTTACCGGTTTCCCCTGATAGTTAATCTGTGTATAATCCCCGGTTACTTCAAACTGTGAAACCATATCCACCATGCTTCCCATCTTACGATTTCCGAGAAGAGATGCAGAGTCCTTATCCAGTAAGGGTATCGTCTTATAATCCACTTCCTTTATGTCATCTGTAAACTCTCTCTCTTCAATCGTCAAAAGACTTTGGTATTTAGCAGCATTGAAAAAAGGGGATGACAGCAGCGAACCTACTACATAAACAACACACAGCACAATGAACAGAATTCCTAATGCTTTAAATGCAAGTCCAGTTTCTCTGATGTTAAAATGAAACGTATTAGCATCCTCTACTATGGTATCCCTGTTCTTTTTAAACTGTTTCAGCAATGAAATACCCATTAACACCGCTACCAATAATAGGATTACTCCCCACGTTCCTGCAGAGTGAATATTAATTGCCGGTATAGTCACATAATAATAAATTCCAAGCGCAATCAGTGCTATGAAAAACAATACCAGATTTCTCAATATCTTATTTTTCTTCATCGGATTTAATTCCTCACTTTTTCTTTTTCCTATTCATGAATCTGATTATACAATTATCTTATACAAAATACAACAGGATGCTGTATTCCCCATACACAGCATCCTGTTTCCTTCTTCTAAAAAGAACTTCTTCTATTTAATTATTTTTTACCTACTCTTCTGCACCCTCTGCAACCTTAGCAGCTCTTGCCGCTACTTCCTTCTCCTGAACATCACTGGGTGCCTGCTCATAACGTGAAAATTCATATTCGTATTCACCACGCCCACCTGTCATGGAACGAAGATCTGTGCAATATCCGAATAACCCCATCATCGGAACATCTGCTTCTATGATCTGTTTGCCACCAGGTGCAGGATTCATTCCAAGCACTCTTCCTCTTCTCTTATTTAAATCACCCATAATATCACCAGTATATGAATCGGGTACAGTTACCTTCAAAGATACAATGGGTTCAAGCAGAACCGGATGTGCTTCCATAAATCCCTTTTTAAATGCCTGAATGGTTGCCATTTTAAATGCCATTTCAGAAGAATCTACCGGATGGTAAGAACCATCATAAAGGATTGCTTTCACACCTACTACCGGATAGGCCGCCATTGGACCTTTCAATACAGATTCCTGAATTCCCTTTTCCACTGCAGGGAAATAGTTTTTAGGTACGGCTCCACCTACTACAACCTGTTCAAACTCATAAGCTTCCTCCAAATTTCCGGAGGGTTCAAACTTCATCTTGACATGACCATACTGCCCATGTCCACCAGATTGCTTTTTGTACTTATATTCCACGTCAGAGGTCTTTTTAATCGTTTCCTTAAATGCAACCTTAGGCTGAGTCAATTCAATTTCAACCTTGTATTCATTCAGCAACTTACTTGCAATCACTTCAAGGTGTAAATCTCCCATACCATAGAGAAGCATCTGCTTATTTTCAGAGTCGTTGACATATTTCATTGTCAGATCTTCATGAGATATCTTTTGCAATGCCTGTGAAATCTTATCAACATCTCCTTTGTTCTTAGGCTTATAACGCATATATGTATAAGGAACCGGCATATCCCATTTACCGAACTTAATGGTAGTCGCCTTGGTTGATAAGCTGTTTCCTGTTCTTGCAGCTGTCAGCTTAGCAAGTGCTCCAATGTCTCCAGCATGCAACTCCTTTACCTCAATGGGCTTATTGCCCTGAAGCACATACAGCTTACCAATTTTTTCTTCGATATCCTTATCCACATTATAAATCACATCATCGGTCTTAAGTACTCCGGAGTTTACCTTAATCAGGGAATATTTACCAATAAAGGGATCAACGATGGTCTTCCAGATGTATGCAGATTTTGCCTTGGAGAAATCATAATCTGCATGATAAATGTCATTGGTCTTCATATTGATTCCGGCAACCACTCTGTTCTCCGGGCTTGGGAAATATTTAATGATATCGTCAAGTAATGTATAAATACCCTGACATAATACGTTGGATCCCATTGTCATAGGAACAATACTGCCATCACATACATTGGTTCTAAGAGCCGCTCTGATTTCCGCTTCTGAGAAAGTTTCTCCACCAAAATAGCGTTCCATCATCTCCTCACTGGTTTCTGCAACTGCTTCCATCAAAGTGTCACGACAAATCTGAAGGTTAGGCTTATTGTATTCAGGAACCTCACATTCAACAACTTCCTTACCCTGCCACCTGTTACCGGTCTCTGTAATAACATTCACATAGCCAACGAATTTTTCATTCTCACGGATGGGGAGATGGAAAGGTGCCATCTTCTTTCCAAACATCTGAGTCATATCCTCAACTACCTGTCTGAAGGAAGCATTGTCCACATCCATATTGCTTACATAAATCATGCGGGGAATCTTATACTTTTCACAAATATCCCACGCCTTCTGAGTTCCCACTTCTACTCCTGCCTTACCGTTGACAACAATAATTGCTGCACCTGCTGCGCTGATAGCCTCTTCCACTTCACCTGCAAAGTCAAAGAATCCGGGAGTATCTAATATGTTTATTTTATATCCTTCCCATTCAACAGGGATAACGGAAGTACTAATGGATATTTTTCTCTTCTGCTCTTCCTTGCCGAAGTCACTGACGGTATTTCCATCTTCTACTTTTCCTAATCTGGATGTAATACCTGATAAGTATGCCATAGCCTCTGCCAGACTGGTCTTTCCGCTTCCGCCGTGTCCAAGCAGCGCTACGTTTCTGATTTTATCAGTTGTGTAAATATTCATATATGTCCCTCCACTTTTCTGCTTTTTTGGGCAAACCGCTATATTTTTTTGAAAAAAATATTCTGGTGTCACAAGCCCTATGTGAACATTTTACTAAATTTTCTGAAATTATACAAGCAAAACATACATTTTATACACATTTATATTTTAAATATATCCCTTGACTTTCGCACGTTGAAGTGATATATTGTTGAAACGAAGGCGATAGCCTTTACGAAAGGAGTAGTAAGAAATGATTATTGTAATGAAACCCCAGGCTTCAGATCACAGTATCCAGGCCGTTACCAAATATATTGAGGACAATGGACTACAGGTACATCTTTCCAAAGGTGAAGAAGTTACTATTATTGGTATTGTAGGTGATAAATCTAGACTTTCCACCGAAAATCTAGCTATTTTCAAGGACGTTGACCATATTGTACCGGTAACTGAAAGCTATAAACTGGCCAACAGGAAATTTCACCCGGAACCTACCACAGTCAAAGTTGGCAACACCAGCATTGGTCCCGGCAATCTTACCATTATGGCAGGGCCTTGTGCAGTAGAAACACAGGAGCAGCTTCTCAGTATAGCAAAGGCAGTTAAAGATGCCGGTGCCACTATCTTAAGAGGCGGCGCCTATAAACCTCGCACCTCGCCCTACTCTTTTCAGGGATTGGAAGAAGAAGGTCTTAAATATATGCAGGAGGCAAAAGCAGCTACAGGTCTTTCCACAATCTGCGAAGTAGTAAGTCTGGATGCCATTGAAGCTGCTGTCAAATATGTAGATATGATTCAAATTGGTGCCCGCAATATGCAGAACTTCATCCTGCTTAAGGAAGCAGGGCAATCCGGTCTTCCGGTGCTTTTAAAGCGTGGGCTAAGTGCAACCATTGATGAATGGTTAAATGCCGCCGAATACATTATTGCAGAAGGAAATCCTAACGTAGTCCTGTGCGAACGCGGCATTCGTACTTTTGAAACCGCTACCAGAAACACTTTGGATTTGAGTGCAGTTCCTGTTCTTCGCAGCAGAACCCACCTGCCTGTTATTGTAGACCCCTCTCACTCTACCGGTTCCTACAAATATGTAGCCCCTATGGCTAAGGCTGCAGTTGCCTGCGACGCAGACGGATTAATGATTGAAGTCCATAATGATCCTGCTCATGCACTTTCAGATGGTCCTCAGTCACTGACATTTGAAAAATTCTCCGCTTTGACAGGAGAATTAAAGCCCTTCTGCCAGCTGGTTGGAAGAACCTTTAAGGAATAAGGAGCAATATCATGAAATCTGATTTTACCTGCGGTTTTATTGGTCTTGGACTGATTGGTGGTTCAATTGCAAGAGCCATGCGTAAGCATTATCCCACATGCCATCTAATTGCATATGATATTAATCAGGATTCCCTTGCAGTTGCTGTTTCAGATGGTGTAATTAATCTTTCACTTTCCACTATCAGTACGGAATTTTCAGATTGTGACTATATTTTTTTATGCGCTCCAGTTTCCGAAAATGATAGAAACCTCACGGAATTAAAGAAATACATTTCTCCAGACTGTTTACTTACTGATGTGGGCAGCGTAAAGACTGATATCCATAATCACATTGCAAAGGCCGAACTGGAAAGTCAGTTTATTGGTGGTCATCCAATGGCCGGGAGCGAGAGAACTGGATATATTAATTCCAAATCATTGCTCTTAGAAAATGCTTATTATATCCTTACCCCTTGTGAGGCGATAAGCCCCGAAACCGTTGATGATTTTAGCTCACTGATTGCATCACTAGGTGCAATCCCCATGGTGCTAAGCTGCAAGCAGCACGACTTTGTTACCGCAGCCGTAAGCCATCTCCCCCATGTGATAGCTGCTTCTTTAGTGAATCTGATTAAAGATTCGGACTCCAAAGAAGGCATCATGAAAATGATTGCAGCCGGCGGGTTTAAGGACATTACCAGAATTGCCTCTTCTTCACCAATTATGTGGCAGCAGATTTGTCTTACGAACAAGGATAATATTTCAGAATTATTAGATAGTTATATTAACTCTTTACAGTCTGTCAAAAAAGAAATTGAAGCTTCGGCCAAAGAACAACTATACCACTTTTTTGATGATGCCCGGAATTATCGGGATTCATTCATTGATGCCTCCAGCGGTCCGATTAAGAAGTCCTATTCTATTCGTATTGAAATTGCTGATGAGCCCGGTGCTCTGGCAGCTATTGCCACCATTCTCGCATTGCATCAGATTAGTATCAAAAACATCGGAATCGTTCATAATAGAGAGCAGGAAGACGGTGTGTTACGTGTAGAGTTCTACGAAGAAGAAAGCATTGCAAAAGCAAGTGAAATTCTTCATTCCAAAGGCTATACTATTTATCAGAAATAGGTACATAATATTACATACAAAAAGTGCCACCATTTTATTTGGTGACACTTTTTATTGATATATTTCTATTTTTCCATATTCGCATCCATAATACAATGATGCCCACTCCTGCAGCTCCACCCACAGTGTCAATCAGCACATCTGTAAAAGCAGCATATCTCCCGGGTACAAAATACTGGTGTAATTCATCAAGTGTAGCAGATACGAAAAGCTGCAAAATAACCAGCAAGCGCCCTCTCCATATTGGCTTATACCAAAGCACTATAATACTGTAGGAAAAAAATCCCACTCCAACATATTCCGTGAAATGCGCCAGCTTTCTTATCATACCCTCGACAGGAGAAACCAGATATGCTACTTGCTCTCCCGCTCCGCTTCCACCACCAACAATCGAATAATATAAGTGTAACAATGCTTTGGTTACTTTGGTGCTGATTTGCGAGGATTCCTCTCCATTTTCTGCTGAAAAGATAAAAATCATCATATAAAGCATTCCCAACATTATCAGCGCTACAACTGTGTAGATTTTCTTCTTTCTCAAAATGAGATTAACTCCTCTTAAGGTTTTCTACGGTATCGTATACCTCAATTCTTGATGCATCCGTCTCTGACATACCAATAAAGACTGCTCCATAGCTATTTAACTGCCCTTTTTTCTCCATTCTGATAATTTCAATAAAAGAATGAATTACTTCCTTTGTCCAAATTTCCAGAAAAGCTTCATACACTGAACCAATCTCAAGTAATTCATCGCAGCAAAAACCAATTCCCGTTTTGGATACGTCTGTGACTTCAATCTTCAGTTCCTTGTTTTCGTCATTATCCAATCGTTTTACACACAGCGTTAATCCCAGTTCAAGACGGTTGTTTTTTCTTCTTTCTTCCATCAAATCCTCCATTTATGAAAAACCTTTTCTTTCCAGCATCGTTTATCATAAACTATAGCGTCTTTTTTGTAAAGTCATCCGTAAAAAAACAAGCATCCCCAAAGGAAAAAAAGCGGTACTTTTCCTTAATTGCTTCTTCATAGGCATTTAGCACATTTTCACGACCTGCAAGAGCACTTACCAGCATTACAAGAGTAGATTCCGGCAAATGGAAATTGGTAATCAGGCAGTCTAATACCTTGAACCGATAGCCTGGATAAATAAAGATTTCCGTATTACCACAGCACTCTTCCAGCATACCATTTTCATCTGCTGCACTCTCTATCGTACGACAGCTGGTAGTTCCAACACAAATTACCCGCTTTCCGCTGCGTCTGGTTTCATTGATTAATTCTGCCGCTTCCGCTGAGATTTGATAATATTCTGAATGCATATGATGCTCAAGGATATTGTCTGCTTTTACCGGACGGAATGTTCCAAGTCCCACATGTAGCGTAACATAAGCCAGTTTTACACCTTTTTTCTCAATCCTGTTAAGCAGTTCTTCCGTAAAATGAAGTCCTGCTGTAGGTGCCGCCGCCGAACCATCGTACTTCGCATAGACAGTCTGGTATCTGTTCTTATCCTTCAATTTATGTGTAATATAGGGCGGCAAAGGCATTTCTCCCAGCTGATCCAACACTTCTTCAAAAATTCCCTCATAAGAAAAGTGAATTAAGCGGTTTCCTTCCTCAACCACATCCAATACTTCCGCTTTTAATAAGCCTTCTCCAAACACAAGTCTTGCACCGGGCTTCATTTTCTTGCCGGGCTTAACCAGCGTTTCCCATACATCCCTTTCTCGCCTCTTAAGAAGAAGGACTTCAATCGCTGCACCTGTGTCTTCTTTCACTCCGAGAAGCCTGGCGGGAAGCACCTTGGTATTGTTCAGCACCAGACAGTCCCCTGGATTCAGGTAGTCAATAATGTTTCTAAATACTTCATGTTTTATTTCGCCTGTATCTTTGTTTACCATCAACAGACGGGAAGCGGAGCGATCCTCCAATGGATCCTGTGCAATCAGTTCCTGTGGAAGGTCAAAATAAAAATCCGAAGTCTTAAGCTCCGCTGCCTGCCTGTACACTTTATCACTATTTGTTATATCCATTACAGACTGGCTCCTTTTAAAAAAGCTTCATATCCACGCTTTGTCTCGTAGACATCTGCCTTACTGGTAGCTTCCCATGGCGCATGCATATTTAAGACTGCCACTCCACTGTCAATTACATTCATGCCATACAATGCCAAAATATAGGCGATTGTGCCGCCACCACCGAGATCTACTTTCCCAAGCTCTGCTGTCTGGAAATTAATCTTTTCCTTTTCAAAAATATTACGGATGTGGGCAATATACTCTGCATTTGCATCATTGGAACCTGATTTGCCTCTGGAGCCGGTAAACTTATTAAATACCATCCCACCGCCAAGATAAGCCACATTCTTTTTGTCAAAGCTTGCTGCAAAAGCGGGATCAAAAGCACTGCTTACATCAGAGGACAGCATGCAGGACGAGGAGAGACATCTTCTCACATTCAGTTCCGAATACTCTCCTGTCAAATTCATGACCTCTGCCACCATATTTTCAAAGAATTTTGACTGCATGCCGGTAGCACCTACGCTTCCGATTTCCTCCTTGTCAACCAAAAGGCAACATGCCGTCCTCTCAGTATCTTCCACTTCCAGCATTGCCATTAAAGATGAAAACGCACACACTCTGTCATCCTGACCATATGCGAGAATCATGCTGCGGTCCAATCCGGCTTCTCTTGCTCTGCCTGCCGGTACAATCTCAAGTTCAGCAGAAAGGAAATCCTCCTCTTCCACATCATAGGTTTTCTTCAGGATATCCAAAATCCCCTGCTTTACCGCTTCTTTTGCCTTTGTTTCTTCTCTGCCAGCTGTTTCCTTATCATCTTTTTCTTTTCCTAAAACAATTGGCTTATTACCAATAATTAAGTCAAGTGCTTCTCCCTCAATAACCTTGGAAGCCTTCTTTTCCAACTGCTCCTGTGATAGGTGAATCAATAAATCAGAGATGAAAAACACCGGATCATCCTCATTTTCACCGATATTAAGCTCTACCGTTGTACCATCCTTTTTCACAATCACACCGTGAAGTGCAAGAGGGAGAGTTACCCACTGATACTTTTTGACTCCACCATAATAGTGAGTATCAAGGTAAGCAAAACCGCCTTCCTCATAAAGGGGGTTCTGCTTTACATCCAACCGTGGAGAATCAATATGGGCACCTAAAATGTTCATCCCCTCTGTCATAGGCTTCTTTCCAATTCGGAACATGACAACGGACTTATTCATCCAGACAGCATATACCTTATCGCCTTTTGTCAGCTTTTCTTCATTCCTGATCACCTGCTGCAATTCACGATATCCCTTCTTTTCCACTGTGTTTACAATATAATCTACACATTCACGTTCCGTTTTTCCTTCATCTAAAAAGTTTCTGTATTCCTCCGCAAAAGCATCCACTTCCTTAAGCTGTTTATGACTGTATGTTTCCCAGGTATTCTTCTTTTCCATATCTATTATTCCTTTCATACATTTCTGCGAAGCGTACCAATGTTTAGTGTTATTGTCTCAGTTCAATTCCCATGCTTTCAAGACCATTCAATATTTTCTTCATAGCTCCGGTCACATCATTCTCCTCAAGTGTTCTGTCCTTCGCACGGAAGGTAATGGAATATGCCATTGACTTAAAGCCCTCTTTAATTTGTTCTCCCTCATAAATATCAAACAGTTGATAGTTTTCCAGCAGTTTTCCACCTCGCTGCTCAATCATCTCTTCAATCTGTCCTGCCAAAATGTTCTTAGGAACTACCATACTGATATCTCTGGAAACGGCCGGATATTTAGCAACACCTTCATACTTTCTGTCAAAGGTAGCCTCATCCACAATAAGCGGCATATCAAGCACTGCAATATAAGCCCGTGTGCCGATATCATAATTTTTACATACGATAGGATGTACTTCGCCCAAATATCCTACGACTTTTCCATCATAAATAATACTTGCCTGACGTCCCGGGTGGAGAAAGCTCTTTCCTGCTTCAGGATCATAGGCGGTCTTCTTTTTCATACCAACGGAGTCAAAGAACTCTTCCACTACACCTTTCATGGTATAGAAATCTCCTTCTCCGTACATTCCCAAAGTAAGCTGCATTCTTTCATCGGGAAGCTCTGTCAAAGGGAATTGATGAGGAAGATAAATGTTACCCAGCTCATATAACCTGACATCTTTGTTTCTTCTGTTATAATTGGTAGCCAGCGAAGTCAACATTCCATTTAAAGGTATGGTTCTCATGATAGAGAAGTCCTCTCCCAAAGGATTTGCAATCACTATGGCATTTCTAAGAGATGAATCCTCAGGTATCAAAAGCTTATCAAATACCTTGGGGCTTTCAAAAGAATAGCACATACCCTGTGAAAATCCACAGTATTCTACAATATCTCTGGCCTTCTGCTCAATTCTAAGCTTATAAGAAAGCTTTCCTGCTGTAGCTTCTCCACTTGGCAGTGTGGTGGGAATCTTATCATATCCAAAGAATCTTGCCACTTCCTCTGCGATATCAGCACAGCACTCCAGATCCTGTCTGTAGGTAGGAGCAATCAGCTCATTTACAGCTTCATCATATTCGATTTCCAGCATTTTAAAAATATCCATCATATCATCGACAGAAACCTCAGTGCCAAGCAGGTCATTGATTCTGTCCGGCTCAAATATAATTCTTACCTCGTCCTTCATAGGCTGACACACATCAACCATACCACTTACTACTTCTCCACAGCCAAGCTCCTGAATCAGCTGACATGCACGGTTAATAGCCGCCTCAGCATTATGAGGGTCAAGCCCCTTTTCAAACTTGCCGGAGGCGTCTGTACGAAGCCCCAGTCTCTTGGCAGATTTACGAATATTGGCACCATTAAAGGTTGCTGCCTCAAAGAGAACCGTCTTAACCTCATCGGTAATCTTGCTGTTTTCACCTCCCATAATACCTGCAATACCAATTTCCTTTTCTGCATCGCAGATCATCAGGATATCCTTATCTAGCTTCCTTACCTGTTCGTCCAGAGTCTGGAATTCATCTCCGTCCTTTGCACGCCGTACAATGATCTTATGACCTGCCACGGTATCCAAATCGAACGCATGCATGGGCTGACCATACTCCTCCATTACATAGTTTGTAATATCCACCAGGTTATTAATAGGACGAATGCCGCTGGCTGCCAGCCTTCTCTGCATCCACTCCGGTGAAGGAGCAATTTGGATATTGGTGCATACCCTTGCACAGTATCTGGTACATAAATCAGTATCCTGTAC